>DASTJX010000175.1:0-8029 GCA_035716265.1 Nitrospira sp. | reverse complement strand
CATACTGCAAAAATGCGAGACCTTGGCTGCCTGGTCGGGCAGCGTCTCATCATGGAAATCCTTCGCCGTGTCGGGATCGAGCGACAAATTGAATTGATCTTCCCAACGGAACTCGAAGCGGGCCTTCGAGAGAGCGTTGTCCCGGATCTGCGCTCCTGGATGCCCTTTTGCCAGATCGGCCGCATGCGCGGCGATCGTGTAGGTGATGACGCCGGTCTTCACATCTTCCCTATCCGGCAAGCTGAGATGTTCTTTGGGTGTCACATAACAGAGCATTGCGCATCCATACCAGCCGATCATCGCGGCGCCAATCCCGGACGTAATATGGTCGTACCCGGGGGCAATGTCAGTGGTGAGCGGTCCCAGGGTGTAGAACGGTGCTTCGTGGCATTCTTTGAGCTGTTTTTCCATATTGACCTGGACCAGATGCATCGGCACGTGGCCGGGCCCTTCGATCATGACCTGCACGTCGTGCGACCAGGCAATTTTCGTCAGCTCTCCCAGCGTTTCGAGTTCGGCAAACTGGCTCTCATCATTCGCGTCCGCGATTGACCCGGGCCGTAGGCCGTCCCCGAGGCTGAACGACACGTCATAGGCCTTCATGATCTCGCAGATTTCTTCGAAATGCGTGTAAGCGAAGTTTTCTTGGTGATGAGCCAGACACCACTTGGCGTGAATCGAACCGCCTCGCGACACGATGCCGGTCATACGATTGGCGGTCATGGGCACGTAGGCGAGCCGGACGCCCGCATGGATGGTGAAGTAATCGACCCCCTGCTCGGCCTGCTCGATCAACGTGTCACGGAAAATGTCCCAGGTGAGGTCTTCAGCCTTCCCACCGACTTTCTCGAGCGCCTGATAGATGGGGACCGTCCCGATCGGCACGGGGGAGTTGCGGATGATCCATTCCCTGGTTTCATGAATGTTCTTCCCGGTCGAGAGATCCATGACGGTATCGGCACCCCACCGGGTCGACCAGATCATCTTTTCGACCTCTTCTTCAATGGACGAGCTGACGGCGGAATTCCCGATGTTGGAATTAATCTTCACGAGGAAATTGCGCCCGATGATCATCGGCTCTGTTTCCGGATGATTGATGTTTGCGGGAATGATCGCACGCCCCCTCGCCACCTCATCTCTCACGAATTCTGGTGTGATCGCCTTCGGGATAGAGGCGCCCCACGCCTGGCCAGGATGCTGAACGACGCCTCCGCCATGACCGTTGCGCGATGCCAGTTCACGCGTCACCTCGCGGGACTGATTTTCACGGATCGCGATGAACTCCATCTCCGGCGTGATCATCCCACGGCGGGCGTAATGCAGCTGGGTAACATTCTGTCCTCGTTTGGCGCGAAGCGGTTTGCGGATGTGCTGGAATCGGAGATCGGTCAGCTTCGGGTCGGCGGCGCGTAGTCGGCCGTACACAGATGTCACGTCAGACAGTTGCTCGACGTCGCCACGACCGATAATCCAATCATGCCGAAGGGGCGCAAGCCCCGTTCGCAGATCGATCTTCACCGACTCGTCGGTGTAAGGCCCCGAGGTATCATAGACCACAAGCGGCTCGTTTGGAGTAGGTGCCCCGCCGTTCGGTGATTTCGTAGGCGTCAGGGCGATTTCTCGCATCGGCACACGCACACCTACTTGACTCCCGGCGACGAATACCTTTCGCGAGGCCGGAAACGGCTTGGTGGTGATGTGAGGAGTGGCGGTCGGATGGCCGTTGGTCGTCATGGAAGATCCTTTCATCGGATCGTGAACGATGGAGGTGGGCGCAATAAAAAAGCCGCAACCTCGCTGGAGGAGAGTGCGGCTGAGACGGTCGACAGTGATCCGCTTCCCTACGCTGGTATTACCCAGGTCAGGTTCGAAGGGTCATCCGATCGCTCGGATTCTCAGCCGCGCGGCCCCCCCAGCTCTGGATGAAATCGTATCGCCGGGCTCCTTGTGAAGTCAACGGGTTAATGGGCCTATCCCGGTGCGACCGAATGGTCCCTGACATGGTCTTCTTCCCAGCCCTGTTTCATTGATTGGCCGGTAAGGCTTATCGTAGAATGGCGTTCTCCATGGAATCCCCGAGGAACTTGTGAACAGCCTTGCTAGCTTGCCCAGAGCGGTGACGGATTACCAGCTCCTGTCCGCAGAGGAATTGCGCCAGCGCATTGCTGACGCGAAGCGGACGTTGGGAGATCAGGTGATGGTGCTCGGCCATAACTATCAACGGGACGACGTCATCGAACATGCGGACTTCCGCGGTGATTCGCTGCTCCTTTCCAAGCTGGCGGCTGAACGGTCGGAGCGACCGCATGTGGTCTTTTGCGGCGTTCACTTCATGGCGGAAACCGCCGACATCCTGAGCCGCACAAATCAAACGGTCATTCTTCCGGACATGGCGGCCGGTTGTTCCATGGCCGACATGGCCGCGATTGAACAGGTGGATCAGTGTTGGGAGACGCTGGGTCGTGTCGTCTCTGTTGAGGAAACCGTCATGCCGGCGGTGTATGTGAATTCGGCAGCGGTCCTCAAGGCGTTCTGCGGTGAGCATGGCGGTATCACTTGCACCTCTTCCAATGCCAGGGCGGTGATGGAATGGTGCTGGGCGCGTCGTGAGAAGATTCTGTTCTTTCCCGACGAGCACTTGGGACGCAATACCGCGAATAAGATGGGCATTGCTCGAGAGCACATGATCGTATGGGATCCGTTTCAACCGAATGGCGGAAACACGAGGGACGCCATCCGGCGGGCGAAACTCATTTTGTGGAAGGGGCACTGCAGCGTGCATCAGATGTTTCAGGCCGTGCATGTAGACAATTTCAGAAAGCAGTATCCTCATGGTCAGGTGATTGTACATCCCGAGTGTCATGAAGATGTGGTCAACAAGGCGGATCTCGCCGGCTCGACAGAGTTCATCATCAAGACGGTCACCGCTGCGCCGGCCGGGACGGTGTGGGCGGTTGGAACCGAGTTGAACTTAGTCAATCGTTTGAAACGCGAGATGACCGATAAGAAGGTTTATTTTCTGTCCTCCACCGTGTGTCAGTGTGCCACGATGTTTCGGATTGATGCCGCACACCTCTGCTGGGCGATGGAAAATATCGTCGACGGGCACATCGTCAATCATATTGTCGTGCCCGAGGATGACAAGCGTTGGGCCAGGGTTGCCCTCGATCGCATGATGTCCGTCAGCTAGTTCAGCATGCTGAAAAAGGGCCCCCTTCTCACCCGCCCACCCCAGCCACGCCGAGACGTGGCTCTTACCCAGTTTCATTCTCGGTTCACTCAAACCCTCAACATGCCAAAACCGTGCGCGTCGGGCTTTCGCTGGCTGCGGCCTTGCCGGGATCCTTTCTTGACCATCCTGCGATTCGTTGATTTAGGCTAGTACCTAAGCCCTCCATTCGGTATAGTCCTAACTTCAACTCGTTTCCATTCTCATATGGACTACAAGTCGACTCTCAATCTGCCGAAAACCGATTTTCCGATGAAGGCAAATTTGCCCAAGCGGGAGCCGGAGTTGCTCGCGTGGTGGGAGCAAGAAGGCCTGTATTCGCGCATTCAAGAAGCCGGCCAAGGCCGGCCCCGCTATCTCCTCCACGATGGGCCTCCCTACGCGAACGGCCGAATCCATATCGGCCACGCGCTGAACAAGATTTTGAAGGATATTATCGTCAAATCAAAAACGATGGCAGGCTTCCAAGCCCCCTATGTTCCGGGATGGGACTGCCATGGCCTTCCGATCGAGCACCAGGTGCTCAAAGACCTGGGCGAGAAGAAGCACGCTTTAGACGCGATGGGGATTCGCAAGCTTTGCCGGGAATACGCCGAAAAATTTTATAAGATTCAGCGAGAAGAATTTCAACGGTTGGGCGTTCTCGGCGATTGGCAGCAGCCGTACCTGACGATGAATCCTGCGTACGAGGCGGCGATCGTCCGGGAGTTCGGCAAATTTGTGGAGCGGGGCGGTGTCTATAAAGGCTTGAAGCCCGTCCTCTGGTGCACCCAGGATCAAACCGCGTTGGCGGAGGCGGAAGTCGAGTACGAAGATCATGTTTCGCCATCGATCTACGTCAAGTTTCCCATAGCCGGAGGATCCGCCGCAGTCGCAGCGAAGCTGCCCGGCGTCAATCTGCCTTCTGATGTCACCACCGTGTCAGTGGTCATCTGGACCACGACCCCGTGGACCTTGCCGGCCAATCAAGCGGTTTGTCTGCATCAAGACATCGACTATGCCTTTGTTCGCGTGGGATCAGAAGTCGTCATCGTCGCCGACAAGCTGGTCGACGGCGTGGCGAAGACCTGCAAGCTTGAGGGCTATCGTGTACTCGCGGTGAGAAAAGGCAAGGAGGGATTTGAAGGGCTTGAAACCCAGCGACCGCTGACCACCGGCCTCTCACCAGTGCTGTTGGGAGATTTCGTGACGTTGGAGCAGGGGACTGGCTGTGTGCATATTGCTCCGGGCCATGGCATGGAAGACTACATCCTCGTGCTCGAGCACAACGCCACGGCGTCGCCGGGTGAACGGCTGGAAATTCTCGCTCCCGTCGACGACGCCGGCCGATTTACTCAGGCGGTTCCGGAGTTTGCCGGGCAACATGTTTTCAAGGCGAATCCGGGAATCGTGGACCTTCTCCGGACGAAAGGCCGGCTCTTGGGTCATGGCTCCCTGGCCCATTCCTATCCTCACTGCTGGCGCTGCAAGAGTCCTGTGATTTTTCGCGCCACGGAACAGTGGTTTGTCTCGATGGACATCAATGCTCTTCGGCAACAGGCCTTGGCAGAGATCAACCGTGTGGAATGGATACCGCCTTGGGGGAAGGACCGGATCAACGGGATGATTGCGAATCGACCCGATTGGTGTCTCTCCCGCCAGCGCGTGTGGGGCGTGCCGATTCCAGCCTTTACCTGTTCCGGCTGCCGCCGTGTGCTCGTCGACCCCAGGATCATCGACCATATCGGGTCGATCATGGATGAGCACGGGGCCGACGTGTGGTTCAATCGGTCTGCAGCAGAATTGTTACCGGCGGGAACGATATGCCCACACTGTAATGGGAACCAGTTCGAGAAGGAACGCGACATCCTTGACGTCTGGTTCGAATCAGGTGTGAGTTTCGCGGCCGTGTTGAAGCCCTGCCGCTGCTGGCCGGCGGACTTATATCTGGAAGGCTCCGATCAGCATCGAGGCTGGTTCCATAGCGCGCTGCTGGCCGGCGTCGTCACGGATCAACGCGCCCCGTATGAAGCCGTGCTGACGCACGGGTTCGTCCTGGACGGGCAGGGGAAGAAGATGTCGAAGTCTGCGGGAAATGTGGTCGCTCCGCAGGATGTCATCAAACAATCCGGTGCCGAAATCCTGCGCCTTTGGGTATCCGCACAGGACTATCGAGACGACGTGCGCATCTCATCGGAGATACTCAATCATTTGATAGAAGCCTATAGAAAAATCCGCAACACTTGCCGCTTTTTGCTCAGCAATTTATACGATTTCGATCCGGCAAAGCACCGCGTGCCCTACGATCAATTGCCCGAACTCGATCGTTGGGCCCTCATGCGGTTGGAGGACATCAAGACGAAGGTCCGCCGTGCGTACGATGAGTTTGAATTTCATGCCATCTATCATGCGCTGAACAATTATTGTTCGGTCGATCTGAGCGCAGTCTATCTCGACATCCTCAAGGACCGCCTCTATACGTTTCGCGCCGATGATCCGTTACGCCGGGGGTCCCAAACCGTTCTGTATGAGATCATCGTCGCCATCACGAAACTCATGGCGCCGATATTGAGTTTTACAGCGGAAGAAATCTGGCTATCACTCGGCGTTCAGTTTGGCAAGACCATGGAGGCAAAGAGCGTGCATTTATCTATGCTTCCCCAGGCCGAGTCAGGGCGGCAGGATCCTGAATTGGCAAAGAATTGGGATCGGCTTCTGGAGATTCGCGTCGCAGTCCAAGCCGCTCTGGAAGATCAGCGACGCAACAAAGTGATCGGATCTTCGCTTGAAGCTGACGTGGAAATACGCGCAAACCCTGAAACCTATGGTTTTCTAAAACAGTATGAGGCCGACTTATCCACGTTCTTCATTGTGTCACGAGCGAAGCTCACAGCCGTTCATAATCTTCCTCATAAGCCGGACTTCATGGTGCTAGTTGCAAAGGCTCTGGCTAAGAAGTGCGAGCGCTGCTGGAATTATCGTGAAGCGGTCGGGAGCGATGCGGCTCATCCCACGCTCTGCGACCGTTGCGTGGAGGCCCTACGGTGAGCCGGAGCTCTCGTTATTTCATCCTGGCCCTGATCGGAGTCGTCGTGATCGTGCTGGATCAGATCACGAAATACTGGGTGATGCAATCGATGCGCCTGCATGAGTCGATTCCGATCGTTCCAAACCTGTTCAGCTTCACGTACATTCGTAACCCGGGTGCGGCATTCGGTTTGCTGGCCGGAAGCAGTAATGCCTTCCGCACCGTCTTTTTCGGAATCACGTCGTTATTTGCCCTGGCGCTCTTGGGGACTATCCTCCTGCGATTGCCTGAAAAGGATTGGATCGGCCAACTGAGTATCGCCGGCATTCTTGGGGGCGCAATCGGCAATTTGATTGATCGACTCCGCTTCGGCGAGGTGATCGATTTCCTCGACGTCTATGTTGAGTCCTATCATTGGCCTGCGTTCAATGTGGCCGACTCCGCGATCAGCGTCGGAGTGGTATGCCTGATCATTCACTTCGCATTCGAGCGGAAAGAGGCGCCGTTGCCTGCGCCGGATACTCCTCCACCGACCGGCGCCTGAAACAGAGTTCACTCGTCCCTACCACAGCGCCAAGACCCTTGCTATGGACAAGGAAGCTCATGTCCATCAGCCACAATCGCGCCAGAAGAGAACGGGGCAGGAAGGATGATGTTCGGAATGCGGCAGGCCTGTTCGCCCCATACCCCGCACGCATAGGAGCTCGCCCACGTTCCGGCTTACAGACCGAATACGTACAAGACGACGAGACCCATCACGATGCGATAGTAGGCAAAGGGTCGAAGGCTGTGACGTTTCACAAATGTCAGAAAAGCGGCGATGACGACCCAGGCGACCAGAAAGGACACCACCAAGCCGATGCCGAGCGCGACGAAGTCGTCGGGGCGGAACACACTGCGAGCTTTCCACATTTGATAACAGGTGGCGATGATGAGCGTGGGAAGCGCCAGGAAAAACGAATATTCGGTCGCGACCTTCCGATCGAGCCCGACAAGCAGGCCGCCGATGATCGTTGAACCCGACCGTGACATGCCGGGGATGAGCGAGGCGCATTGCGCCAGTCCGATCAAAATGGCATCTCGCAATCCCACCTGCTCCAATTGCTGAACGTTCGCTCGGGTGCGTCGTGCCTCAACGGCGAGGATGATGATTCCGCCGATGACCGACGTGACGGCCACAGTTTGAGGGCTGAAGAGATGCGCTTTGATCCACCCATGCGTGGCAAAGCCGATGAGACCGGCGGGAAGAAAGGCGGCGCCCAATCCGATGAGAAACCACAAGTGCGGATGCGCAGTCATAGACCGGCGAAGCAGGTCCGGCCATGAGCCCGTGAGAGGACCGCTCAGCGAGTGGCGCAATTCGGCCTGCTCCCCGAACGCGCAAGAAGCCAGCGTTTTGAGTTTCGGCCATTCATACACAACCACGGCCAAAATGGCGCCCAATTGAATAGAAATCTCGGCATTCGCGGCGACCTCTCCGGTGAATCCCAGCGCATGTCCGGCGAGAATCAGATGACCGGTGGAAGAAACGGGAAGAAATTCCGTCAACCCTTCGACGATGCCAAGGATGACGGCAAGGGTTGGGCCCCATTCGTTCATAAAGACGTCCGTGTGAGTAAAAGCAGGCAGTGAAAGCGGGTTTGTCAGATGTTGGCATAATCACAGAGTGCTGAGATTCCGTCAAGCGAGCGGTCAAAAACTGAGCCGTCGGTGACAGGTACTCGTCGGCTCACGGCCGGCTCCTAATTGTATTGACATTGGTTTGGGCTTGGCATACACAAGAGGCTTGCTGA
>DASTJX010000174.1:0-9683 GCA_035716265.1 Nitrospira sp. | reverse complement strand
AAGGCCGACCAATCTGCGACGCCATCGTGCCACAGGCGACGTTCCGTTGCCGCACCGATTCCCTTGAGCAGTACGAAGGTCGAGGTCAGCATGGTGAGGGAGATTGTAGCCTTGATTTCACCGGTTAAACAAGCTAGAGTCCGCGATGGGAGCGGGTTTTAATCGCAGTGCTTCACGCAAGGAGAGTCTCGTTCGTTGACTGATTCCGGGAACAAAATCCGCATCACTGTAGGGGGAGTGCAGGTTGAAGCGGAGCTGAAAGGCACGAAGACGGCTCGCGAGGTCTACGCGGCGTTGCCGGTGGAAGCGCCCGTGAACACCTGGGGCGAAGAGTTTTATTTTAAGGTGGACGGCGTCAGGGATTATCGGGAAACGGCGACGACTCAGGTCAAGGTCGGTGATGTCGCGTTTTGGGGAGCCGGCCAAGTGTTGGCGATTTTCTTCGGCCGGACGCCGATGAGTATGGGGCCGGACCCTGTGCCCGCCGACCGTGTCAATGTGATCGGACGCATCCTTGGAGATCCCTCGGTGTTGCGAAGTGTGATGGCGTCGCCATCGATTCGCGTCGAGCGGGTGTAACGCATGCGGCTTTCCAAAGAGCGTGTCCGGCATATGGCCGAGACTCTGGCAGGGCGGTTGGTCCAAGAAGGTCATGTTGCCCTTACCGGCACACAGAAGGCGCTCATCGAGTCGCTTGACCAGGTGGTGACCGATGAACTGTCGATAGAAGACCGGTTGAACAGCGAAGTCCGGCAGCTTCTCAAGGCCTATGAACATCAAATTGAAACCGGCCAAGTGGACTATCAAAAGATGTTTACCATGATCAAGCAGAAACTGGTCCGGGAGCGGGGCATCATCCTGTAGAGGCCTTCGGGCGCTTGTCGTTCGAGGCAATAAACGGGCGCTCAGGAATGACCTTATGCTCAGCGAGGACAAAGTCAGCCACTTGTCGCACGTGATCCTGCTCGCGGTCAAGAAAAGCCCGCTCGTGAAGGTGAAAGGCGACGATGCACGCATACTGAAAGATATTAAGCGCGTCCTTGCCAGCGAACTGACCCAGGAACAGGAGATCGACCGAAAGGTGAGGGTGAAATTGGGCTCGTACTCCCGCGGCATCGTCCAAGGCAGTCCTGAGTGGGACGTTCTCTATCGCAAGACATTCGAAGAAGAGTCTCGGAAACATACGAAATGAGAAAGCGTTTGAGTGGGAGGGTGTCATGAAATTTGGATTATCAGTCGTCGTCTCGCTGTTGCTGATCGTCAGCCTGGAGGCCTGCACGAAAGGAAAAGCCAAGCCGCTCGTTCCCTTGGCCCTCGAGCCCCACGCCAAAGCACAAGCGGTGGCCTTGACGGAGCAAGGGACGCAGGCCTTTCAGACACGGCGGTTCGACGAGGCCAAACGGTATTTTTCTCAGGCGGTCACGGAGGCGCCGCAATCAGGACCGGCGCATTACAACTACGCACTGGCGCTGAACGCGTTGGGTGATGCCGAAGAAGCGAGGCAACATTTCATTGAAGCGGCCAATCTGGCGCCGGGCGATAAGACAATTTGGGATTCGCCGGCGCTCCATCAGTACGGGAACCCGCAAACAGAAAAGGAAGCCAAGGAACATCGGACGACCACGAGCCGCCCGACGTTCGGCGGCCCTCCTCGGTAGAGAGGATTAAGATATGGCCAAGGACATCGCGGTCGGAGACAAAGCGCCAGACTGGTCATTGCCTGACCAAACTGGCAAGCCGGTGACGTTGAAAAGCTTAAAAGGCAGACAGATCGTGCTCTACTTCTATCCGAAAGACGATACGCCCGGATGTACAAAGGAGTCGTGCGATTTTCGGGACGTGGAATCACAAATTATCCGAGCGGGCGGCGTCATTCTCGGCGTCAGTCTCGACGGGAAGGAGTCGCACCAAAAATTCGTCAAAAAATTCGGTCTGCCATTTCCCTTGCTCAGCGATGAAGATGCCGCCGTCTCCAAGGCCTACGGCGTCTACAAAGAAAAAAATATGTACGGGAAAAAGTACTGGGGCATTGAGCGCAGCACCTTCGTCATCGACCCAGACGGCAAGCTCAAGGCCGTGTTCCGGAAGGTCAAAGTCGATGGGCATGTCGACGAAGTCTTGACGGCGTTGCGGTCGTAGTCTTTCCCACTGGTCCTTCGCAATCCCATGGCTTGAAGCCGGTCGATGCCCTTCTCGCCTTTAGTCCGCACAATCGCGCGTGTATATCTGGTTCTTTTCCTGACCGCCGTTCCTGTGCCGGCGGTGGAGAAGATGGCCGCCACAGTTCTTGTGAAAGACAGCCTTACCGCACCTCATCAACAGACCACCATCGAAGCCAAATTGTTGGCCACGGGGTTCCTGAAGGACTCGCCGCTGGGCGGAGAGCCGGTTGAACTCCTCGTCAAGGGAACAGTGTCGGCCACGGCGATGAGCGGCGGAGACGGAAGGGCCTACCTCTCATTCACTCCAAAAGCTAAAGACATCGTGCCGGTCCAGGTGAGAATCGCTAGCAGCCCGCGCGTGTCGTCAGGGGAAGGTGAAGCGCATCTGGTTGTTTGGGAACGCCGCACGCCGATTCTGATCGTGGAAATGGCGGCGCTGATGGAAGACGTTCATGCGGAGACTCCGGTTTCACGTTTGGTTCCGCGCATTGACCCGGAAGCACGGCCGATCGCCGATGCGGCCGATGAACTCGGTAAGCTCACCCAGTTCTATTACGGTGTCATCTATGTCGTGACGGTTCCTGCAGGAGCCGATGTTTTTGCCGCCAGCGTGGAAGCGCGGACCTGGCTCTCCACCCACAGGTTCCCTCGAGGGTTCGTTCTCGCACTCTCGCCGGGAGAAGACGCGCTCGGAGCAAAAATCGATGAGCTCCATCAGGCTGGTTGGAAGTCGGCCAAAACGGGAATCGGTCGCACGAAAGCCTTTGCGGAGGCGTTCCTCCGTCGTCGGCTCGAGGCCATTGTCGTACCCGAACCGCCCGCCGGGGAGGTGCCACGGAAAGGCAAAATCGCCAAAGACTGGAAGGACGTGCGAAAAAAGTTGTAGCGGGTGAACGGTTGTGCTTCTTGCTCGCGCAACGCGGCACGCAAAACCGATCATATTTTTACATGAAGGGCGGTGCTCGTTGGATCTTGTGAATCGATAGGCATCGCCAACCTGGCGACCTTGCGTCTCCTTCCTTTTCATCACAGCTTTCCTCTATGATAACGTTCGTTCCACCACTTCGTTGAGGCTTTCCGGTTCATGAAATCCAAGTCGACCTTCTCCTGCCAGGCATGCGGGCATCAATCACCACGTTGGCTCGGACGCTGTCCGGATTGCGGCGGGTGGAACACAATCAAAGAAGAACGGCATGCACCGACGGGGAAGGGGCGGCCCGTGGCCATGAACGTAGCGCAGCCGGCAGCCACCCCCATTGCGAAGATTGAAGTGATCGGTGAAGACCGCCGACTGACTCGCATCAGCGAATTCGATCGCGTCCTGGGCGGCGGAGTGATACCCGGTGCCGTCATTTTGATCGGAGGAGATCCGGGAATCGGCAAGACCACCTTGCTCTTGCAGGCTTTGCCTCGCTTGGCATCGGACGTGCAGCCGGTGCTCTACGTGTCCGGTGAAGAGTCTCCTCGTCAGATCAAGATGCGCGGTCAGCGGCTGGGGGTCGAGCATCCGAACCTCCTGGTCCTCGCCGAGACGTCGCTCGAACAGATCTTGAAGACTGTTCAGGAAATTCAACCAGCTGCCGTTGTGGTCGATTCGATTCAGACGGTCTACACAGAGCAATTGACGTCGGCTCCCGGCAGCATCAGTCAGGTTCAGGAAGTGTCCGGCCAGCTCATGTGGTTCGCCAAGCGATCGGGTGTGCCGGTATTCATCATCGGACATGTCACCAAAGAAGGAGCGATCGCCGGCCCGCGCTTGCTGGAACACATCGTCGATACCGTCCTGTATTTCGAAGGAGACAAAGGGCACAGCTATCGCATCCTTCGGGCCGTGAAAAACCGGTTCGGGTCTACCAATGAGATCGGTGTGTTCGAGATGAAAGAGTCCGGGCTTGAAGAAGTGACCAATCCCTCACAACTGTTTTTGGGAGAACGCCCGCAACGGAGCACAGGATCGGTGGTCGTGTCGAGTGTTGAGGGATCACGTCCGATTCTCGTCGAATTGCAGGCGTTAGTGACTTCGACCAGTTACGCGATGCCCAAACGGATGACAAACGGCGTGGACTTGAATCGCGTCTCGCTCCTGTTGGCGGTCATGGAGAAGCGATTGGGCATGCATTTGTCCGGCCAAGATGTGTATGTGAACGTCGTAGGAGGCATGCATATTGATGAGCCGGCGATCGATCTGGGCATCGTCGCGGCAGTGACCTCGAGCTTGAGGGAAGTGCCGGTAGAACCGGGATTGCTGGTGTTGGGCGAGGTTGGCCTTGGCGGGGAAGTGCGCGGCATTAGTCAGGCGGAATTACGGATCCGTGAAGCGGCCAAAATGGGTTTCAAACGGTGTTTGTTGCCGGAGCGGAACCTCACCAAGCTCGAGCCAGTTGACGGGATCGAGCTCGTGGGAATTCATGAAGTCGGAGAAGCGCTGGATGTCGTATTGGCGTAGGAACGCCGTGCGCGTGATGTCGTACCTGACGGTGCTGTGCCTCGTGGCCGCCGGCTGTACAACTCCCGTGCAGCGTGAAGAAGCAGACATGAAGCCGGCCACCGCGGACGAGTTGACAGCTCTTTTGCAGCAACGGGAACTTGCGGTTCGGACGATGAAAGGCTTGTTCAGTGCCAAGGTACGCGGAGGTATTATCCCCATTGCCACACGCGTAGAAGGGGCGATCTACTACCGACGTCCGAGCGCGATGCGTCTACGCGGCTTTACCGCGATCGGGAGTGAATTGTTCGAATTTCTCCAGGCGGATGATCAGTTCACCTTGCGGTTGCCGACGATGGGCCGGGTGCTGTCCGGTCATCCTTCCGACATGAGCGATATGGGCAAACTCGCCAGGCCGATTCAATTGAGCGTCTGGGCAATGAGCGGAGTGCTCGGGACGGGTACCATTAACAGCGGTGAAACAGTCAGGGTTGTCGACGAAGGAGAGCGTGATCGGCTCGATGTCTTCCGAGCATCCCCTTCTGGAAGCCCAACGCTCCATCGACGACTCTGGTTCGATCGACAAGCACGTCTGGTTGTCAAAGAGGACCGATTGACGGAAGGTGGTGAGATCGATGCCACGATTCTGTACGAAGATTTTCGTCGGGTTGGTGAGGCGGCCGGTCTTTCCATTCCCGGCGATGGCCAGTTACTCCGGCCGTTCAAGATCTCCTTGGAAGATGGGCAAAGGCATGGCAACGTGCAGGTGACCTTCCACGAGATCATTCCGAATGCGACACTGAAGCCGAGTGAACTGGCTCAAGGCACACCCTCTCTTTCAGAAAACGGCCAATTCGCGATCGGAACGGATGACGCGCGCCGGCCTCCGATCCAAGACCTGCCGTAGAGTGTTCCTCGATAACTATGTGTCGACCTCTTGCACGAAAGCGATGATTCGATGAAAGTCCTCGCAGTCGAAACAGCGACGGCATGGCAGAGTGTCGCGATCCTCGATGGCGAACGCGTGCTGGGATGCTGCGATCAGGATGCCGCCGGTTCCCATGCGAAGTTCTTGCTACCGGCGGTGGACAGGCTATTCACACAAACCGGGCTGGTCCCGTCCAAACTGGACGGACTCGTCGTATCCCTAGGCCCCGGCTCGTTTACGGGCCTCCGGGTCGGCCTTTCCACGGTGCTGGGATTCCGCACGATCACACAGCTGCCTTTGGCTGTTGTGCCTACGCTCGAAGGGATGGCCTGGCATTTGCGCGCTTCGAACGAACCTCTCTGCCCGGTGTTGAATAGCAGACGGGGTGAGCTTTACTGGGCCATCTTTCAATGGCAAGGCCGCGACCGGCTGGACCGCCTCATGCCCGAACAGGTGGGATCCGCTGAGACATTGGCAAATCAATTGAGCGGATCCGTTGTGGTGTTCGGTGAGGGATGGGAGACGGAAAAGGCGACAATTCGAGCGATGGGACCTTCGGTTAGGATCATCGAAGCTGACCGGCACCTGCGACCTTCGGCTGTCTGTATCGGAATGGCAGGCATCGGTCGGCTCAAGAGGGGCGAACGCGCCGGTGTGGGCATCAGCCCTTTGTACGTCCAACGCCCAGAGGCTGAGATTCAGTATGAGGAGTCCGGTGGGATCTCACCCGTGTCAAGACGGCAACAAAAACTTGCACGGAAACTTCTCCATCGCCGGTCCATAACGGCGACCAGGCGCCGGGCATGATCCACAGTGACTGGACGATTGGGGCCGCAAGGCTTGAATCTCTTTCAGAAATTTTGGCGGTGGAAGAAGCTTGCTTCTCGGCCCCCTGGACGCGCAAAATGCTGGAAGGGGAGTTGAGCGGCAATCCTTTCGCCCACTTTCTGGTTGCAAGGCCGAGGCGCGAAGCGGAAGCGTCACAACAGGCGATCCTTGGTTATCTCTGTTACTGGATTGTCTTCGAGGAAGTCCGGCTGATGAACCTGGCGGTCATCGAGTCGATGCGGCATCGGGGGATCGCCAGATCCCTGGTTTCCACCGCGCTACGGACAGGCGTGTCGCAATGCGCGCATCGGGCCGTGCTTGAGGTACGAGCCTCCAATCGTGCCGCGCAAGCGTTGTATCAAGGATTTGGGTTTTCCCAAACGGCCGTCCGGCCGAAGTACTACACCAATCCCGTGGAAGATGCCGTGCTCATGGAGTTGGATCCCATCGTCTTGGGGAGTACCGGCTCTACGGGAGGACACATACCACTGCGATAACTCACTCAACCAGGAGGTACGACTATGCTGACGGACAATGTGATTGTGGAGCGGCTTCGCCAATCCAACACAGAATTCCGCGAACTGGAAGAGTCCCACCATCGCCTCGATCTGGAGTTGAACGAATTGCAGAAACGTCATGTCCTGACCCCGACAGAGGAACTGACTAAGAAGCAGATGCAGAAGGAAAAACTTGCCAAAAAAGATAAAATGGCCGAACTCATCCGCACGTATCGCGATCACGAACACGCGACGGCGCATTGAGGAGTGTGGCCGTGAGTTCACGCCGAGCGTCCGTCCATGCCGCCGATGATCAATCCTCTGGCCACTCACATACAGACCATCAAACGGCGCCTGATCATCATCGCAGCCACCGTCCTCGTGTTCCTCATGGTGGCGTTTGCGTTTTCAGGCGAGATGGTGGCCTGGTTGAATCGGCCGTTTCCCAACCCACTGGTATTCTACGGCCCGACGGAAGCCTTGTTCGCTTCCATCAAAGTTTCATTCCTTGCGGCGGTGCTGGCTAGCCTGCCTGTCGTCTTTTATCAGATGTGGAAGTTCGTCCAACCAGCGCTGCTGCCGAAGGAGCAGCGCTGGGGCATCCCCATCATTGCGCTCGCCGGGATGCTATTTGCACTCGGCCTTCTTTTCTGCAATCTCGTCATCCTTCCCCTCGTCATCGACTTTTTCGTCAGTTTCGGCATGGACCGGGATATTACGCCGGAGTTGAGCGTCGGGACGTACATTGATTTTAACGTCAAATTTCTGCTGACCTTTGGATGCGCATTCGAATTGCCCCTCGTATTGACGCTTCTCGCTCGTGTCGGCGTCGTGACGGCGCAACAGTTGGCTAAGTATCGCAAGCACGCCATCTTGAGCGCCTTGATCATCTCCGCGGTGGTGACTCCTGATGCCACGCTCTTCACCATGATGCTCATGGCCGTGCCCTTGATGGTGCTCTATGAAATCGGCATCCTCGGCGCCCGTCTGTTCGGCCGCAACCACCCTACAGACATGAATCTTCCACTGGATCCTGACCTCCCCATGGGGACAGCGGGCCATCGGGTCCGGTAAGATACAGCCATGATGAACCGATCAGTGCTTCTTCTCGTCATGACCCTGCTTACCCTGTCGCTGGTGCTCGCTCAGCAACTGTCGTTGGCATCGAGCCCCTTCGAACCGCAAGCGGCCAGTATTCAGGCGCTGGCTGTGGCGGGTTCGGATATCCTCTACGCCGGCTCGTTCGGGCTCGGCATCTTTCGAAGCGAGGATCGCGGAGCGACCTGGACAAAATCCGGTGACGGAGTGAGTGATCCGTTCATCTTGTCTCTCGCAACGGCGAAGGATGGAACCGTGTATGTGGGAACCTTTCGAGGAGGAGTGTTCCGAACCACGGATCAAGGCAAGACCTGGCATCCAGTCAACGCAGGATTGAAACGGAAGGAAGTGAAGACGCTGTTGGCGGTTGGCGATCTGATGTATGCAGGGACTGCTGACGGTGCCTATCGTTTGAATCCGAGCGACGATCGTTGGGGAGTGGTGACAAGCGGCCTCGATGAAATTCTGGTTCATGCCTTGGCACAATCGGCCGACGGCACGCTCTATGCCGGGACGTCCGGAAAGGGAGTCCTGCGATTCAAAGCGAACACGACCGGCTGGGTGCGCCTTCATGATGGGCTGAAGGATCACGAGGGCATGGTGGAAAATTTTATTCGGGTCCTTACGATTGACCGCGAAGGCGGTATTTACGCAGGGACGTTTGACGGCGGGGTGTTCCGGAGCCCAGACGGCGGCAGCACGTGGCGTCCCATCAGCCGCGCCTTGCCGAACGATTCGATACGCGGCATTATTTTCAATAGCCGTGGCCTGTTCGTCGCGACGGGGCACGGCATTTTCAAGACCACTGACAAGGGCCGGCAGTGGGTGCCGCTGAACAACGGACTGACCAGCATGGCCGTGCAGGTGCTGGTCGAGTCTCCTTCCGGATCATTGTTTGCCGGGACGAACGCCGGAGCATTTCGGAGCGACGACGATGGCAAGAGCTGGAGCCCGATCAACGAAGGGCTAGAGGGAGGCCTCGCTCCGCCGCCCTTCTTATTTCGGTAGTTCCCGGCAGCGGAAGTTGCCAGCATTCTGAACGGCGACAGCAGCGCGATTGATCACCGCCAAAAAGAAAGGAATCGAGAGATGACTGAGGTGACTGACAAGACCCGGGCCACAATTTCTGTTACCAGCAAGGGACAAACGGTCGGGGACATTGTGGTGAGGTTCTTTCATGACGTCGCGCCAGGCCACGTCAAGAACTTTATCGACCTGGCGAAAAAAGGTTTTTACAACGGCACGACGTTCCATCGCGTGATTCCCAAGTTCATGATTCAGGGTGGCGACCCTAACAGCAAGAATGCCGACCGCTCCTCGCACGGCATGGGTGGACCAGAGTATAAGATCAAAGCCGAGTTCAACAGCAAGCCGCACAAGCGGGGAGTCCTCTCTATGGCACGTGCGAACGATCCCGACAGTGCGGGGTCGCAGTTTTTCATTTGCGTGGCCGATTCACATTTCCTGGATTGGCAGTATACGGCCTTCGGCGAAGTTGTGAGCGGCATGGACGTGGCCGATACGGTCGTGAACATGAAGCGTGATGGCCGTGACAACCCTCTCGAACGTGTCGAGATGACGGTCACGATCAGCGACTGACGCGCTGAGTGCCGAGCGATGAGTCGCACTTCGAGAACGGAAAGCAGTTGGCGGCGGCTGTCACGGCTTGTGTTACTGTCGGTCTTCCACATTCCCATTCCAGCGCTATTCCTTTTCGCCGGTTGCGCGATTCCACATGTGCCCTA
>DASTJX010000173.1:0-9996 GCA_035716265.1 Nitrospira sp. | reverse complement strand
TTTTCCGATGCGCAGTGGGCATGACGTTCGGACGGCCGCTGGCAGCCCTTCCGTCTTCGATCAATCTCTTGTTGGTTTCGTTCAGATCACCGTCGTGTTCCTGTTCAATCAACCGTGCATCCTGGCGAGTTGCACAGTGTTTGCCATCATCCCGGTCGCCCGCCTCCCAGGGCGGGCGACAGAGCATTTGACGGGCTTATGTTGAAAGAGGAAACGGCCGTTTGAAACGCCTCGCTTGGATATGCGGCAGAGTTTGAACATTGGCTGGTGGCGTTACGCCCATCAGCAACAACATTCTTTAGTCCTGGGTGGATCAATGCTCGCAGGCGGACTAAAGTACGAGGCAAGAGTTCAATCAAACGGCAGGCGGCTGGGTGCGAGCCTCCTCTTACTTGCCGCGGCGAGACTGATCATTCTCGAACTTTTGCACCTCAGTGCAGCGGACCGCGGCAAGGCCAGTCGAACGTCATCTCAGATAGATCAGTTCCATACTATTCGAAGTTTACGTATTTGAGCCTCGTGCGTTAGGTGAGCTTAATGTTACGTGTCTTTCGGCGGCTGGCAGAGACCTACGCATCAGCGAGAGGCTGTCAAAGATGGGGCAAGAGCCATCCTGATCGGGGAAGTTGAGCATGCCGCAAAGGCGCTCAGATTGACGCATGCTTTTGTCGGCGTCATGCGCTCGTCGGCTGCCGGTCTCGGTCCTTGAGAGTTCTCTATTTGGCGCGCCGTTGGACCAAATCTTACTCCGTTCGAGGTGGCCGCGGTCAGGAATTCCGTCTGGGCTGTCGGATGTGTTTCTTTGGATGTCGAACGCACTGGATGGAGGAAGTGATGCTGGTGGGAGGTTTATGACGCTGGCGGTTGCTTTTTACTTTAATTCCTGCCGGAGAAGCGACGCCGCATTCCTTAGAAGGTATCCATGTCGATGACCTCTGTCGCGTCCCACAGGTTCTTCTTTTCCGCATCCGCAAGCGCCTTGATCCGATCCTCCTCCGTTTCCTCGCCGAAAGACGTGCGGACAGGCGGGGAGTGCTCATGGGACGGAACCTGAGTGGTGGGCGCCTGTTTACGATGTTTTTTGGCGGGGTCCATATTCACTGGCATAGGTGTTGTTAGTGTGTCTCCTGTGGGTGAAAAAAGTCAATGGCTGAACGGTTCGTTTGACCTCCTGGGAGAGCCTTGTTACAGTCGCCCCCCATGTTGGATGCCAAGGTATGGTGGCCGCTCTTTCCTCTGTTGTTGTTACTTGTCATCGTCTGCTTGACGTGGGCGCTCGTCATCGCGGTCAGGAGTCATGCTGACACCCGGGCAAAGTGGCTGCAAATCAGCGCCTTTGCCTGCTATGTGCTCGCCGCGGTGTCGGCTGTTGCCAGCGAACGTGGGGTCGTCTCAGCCAATCTGCATCGCCCATTTTCGTTAGCGACGCAACTCTGCTTGCTGCTTGCCTTGATTCACCACTGGAAGTCTCCGCAACGACCATTGCGCTGGTTGAATGCCGCGGCCTGGGGCGGCATCCTCGCCGATACGGCGCTGCATGTCCTGATGGTGAGACGTTAATTCTCGCAGGAATTTCACTCCGACTGACAAACCACATGCCGCCGTCCGGCTAAAATAATCGTTCAGCGATCGTATCGGCGAATATGCGGCCCTTCGCCGATAGTCGGCTGCGACCGCCGTCCTCCTCAATCAACTGATCTCCGCAGAGCTCACGCCAAATTTCAACATGGCCATAGTTTTCGACATGAGCTTTGAGTTGGGAAGTCGGTATGCCTTGCCGCAGCCGGAGACCAAAGATGACCGCATCACGCAGCTGCTCTTGAGCGGTCAGTACGGTCCGGTCCTGCACTGGGAGCCGGTTTTCCGTCAAAGCGACCCTGTAACTCGTGAGATTGGCCACATTGCCAAAACGAACGTTTCCTATAAGCGATTGGGCGCTGGGTCCGACGCCAAGGTATTCTCCCTGTGTCCAGTACAACAAATTATGGCGGCAACGGAAGCCGGGTCTGGCATAGTTGGAGATCTCGTATTGTTCATAACCGGCCTGGCCCAGTATATCCTGCGCCAATCGATCCATTTCGATCTGCAGCAGTTCATCAGGCTCCTGCCTGTGCGCTCGGTGTACCTCGTGAGCGAGTCTGGTCCCCTCTTCCACCATTAGCGCGTAGCACGAGATGTGCGTCGGACTCAGATGAATGCAGGCACGGAGTGTCCGCTCCCAGCTCTTCAATGTCTGTCCTGGAAGTCCGTACATGAGATCGAGATTGATGTCTGCAAATCCTGCTGCCCGAGCGCTCATGACCGCCGCGATCGTCTCGGCTTGAGCACCTGGACGGCCAACGCTTGCCAGTTCCTCATCGGCGAAGGATTCCGCGCCAAAGCTTATCCGTGTTACACCGTGATGCCGTAAGGCGGCAAGGTCGAGGATCGTGACGCTTCCCGGATGCGCCTCTACGGTGATCTCACAATCCGGACGCAGGTGAAACGAGCGTTGCGCGGTGTCGAGCAAGCCTGCCAAGAGTTCGGTTCTCAGGACCGTCGGAGTTCCACCGCCAAAGTAGAGAGAATCGATCCGGCGGTCTTTGAGAGATGGTTCCGCCGCATACAGATTAATTTCCATTTCGAGCGCTCGGCAAAACGCTTCTGCGGCCGGCTCACGGTGCACCTCCAGGTAGAAGGAGCAGAAATCACACCGCTGCCGGCAGAAGGGGATATGGAGGTACAGGCCAAGAGCAGGCGTCATGACTTCAGCGAAAAGGGGACCGGCTTGGAAAAATCCTTTGCGACAACGATCTCGATTTCGTCCGTAGGCGCAATGCCTCGATTTCGAACGTGGGATGACCAGGCCGGATGCTGCCTAAGCGATTCGAAAACCTGCCTTAAGACATGCGGCTTGATCTGCGACTCCCACTCATGCATCCAGGCATGCTGATCCTCTTCACCATCGTAGTCGTCAGGGAAGGAGGCTTCCAGACTGAAGCGGAGAGTAAAGGTTTTTTCTTCTTGGTACATAGACAGCCTCGTGCGTTGCGAAGAGTGACGCAACACTTCTATAATACGTCAACCACCGGAGAGTCACGATCATGCCTATCTTCGAATATGTCTGCCGTGAATGCAATCATCGCTTTGAACTCCTGGTTCAGGGATCGGTCGAGGCCGCCTGTCCGGAGTGTCGCGCCACCACGCTCGACAAACAATTTTCCTCATTTGGCGTCGGAGCGACGGGTGGCTGGGCCCCCGCCTCAGGCGGAGGAGCCGCCTGTGGGAGCTGCGGAGATCCGCGAGGACCGGGAGCCTGCTCGATGAATTAGCAATGAGCGACATCGATCTGCTCCAGCGTGCTATTGCGACCATCTCGCAATCCGATCCCCTCATCAAACTTCTTGAGCAAGTACGGCTTGGCCGTATGCAGGCTGGCGATCCCGGCCTGCGTGCCATCACGGAGTCCTGGCTTGCTGCCTACCGCAAAGCCATCGAATCACGTGAGTTCACACGACAGTCGCTGCTTCGCATCGATCCAGCGCCTCGACTGACCGTGCTCATGGAGCAAGGGATTCTGCCTACCGACCACGAGGGGGCCAGGAGACTGCTTGCCGATTTCACGCAAGCCCTGAGTCGTGCGTCGTCCTGAGGGTACCGATGAGGGCCCCGATTCACATGTGCACGTTGATGGGGTTATTGCTTGCCTCGGCCCAAGGATGGAACGGTGTGAACGGCGAAGCCGGCATGCCTCAGCGCCTCTCCCTCGAAGAACTTGAGAGCGCGCTTCCCTCCGGTACGCGACTCCTGGTCCATCCCGCTGCTATCGAGAAATTTTTAGAAGAACTCGATGGCGCACCCCCTGACTGGGCCGCGCTGTACGGTCACGGGCACCAGGACCCCGGCCATGATGACCGGCTTTTTTCACTCAACAGGGAGCGGGATGCGAGACGGGCAGGCCATCAGGCGCTGGAAAAAGCGTTGGCCTTCGTGTGGTCGGGGGAACTTTCCCGCTATGATCCGGAGACCGATGGGTTTCCCGTCGCCCTTGGACCAAAGCTCGTCAAGACTGCCTGGGGTGTGGTCCGTTTCAAGCCGGAAGAGGCGCCGGGGAATCTGAGCGTTAGGACCGATGTGATCCGGCGTGAGCAATGGAGGCGTCAAATCGAGGAGGGCCGTCAGGTCGAGATCGATGTCGTGATGACCGGAAAGCTGATACCTGAAGAATCAATAGTCTACGATTTTTCTCACGACGAAGAAGGCCTGGGACTCATTATGCCCTTCGTTCGCGTCGAGCGGGTGGAGTTGGTCTTGCTACAACGTTGAACGATCCTCGCTCGGCTAATAGGCGTCTATTGCGCAGCGGAAGCCCGTTCCACCCGGGCGGCTGTCCATGGTGCCCCAGTCGCGATCGGTCGTGCGCAGGCTTACCGCTGGTTTGAGCCATGAGCCTCCACGCATAGATTTGATGGCGCCACGTTCTGGACCAACCGGGTTATCAAGCGGGGCGGACTTGTAGTAATTGGGATCGTACCAATCCTGCACCCATTCGGCGACATTGCCTGCCATATCCAAAAGGCCATACGGACTGGCGCTCTTGGGGAAGCTTCCGACCGGCAGCGTCAGCACTTCTCCTTTCAATCCTTTGCTCTTCGCGATCCGTGCGCCTTCACCCTTGACCCAGAAGGCCTCCCACTCCGCTCCGCTGTCAAACTCGATTGTGCGTCCGGCCCAATAGCTCGCGCTGTTCGCCAACGAAACGTCCCACTCATTGCCCCAGGGATATCGACGGCCGTCCGTTCCTCTCGCCGCTTTTTCCCATTCGGCTTCAGACGGAAGGCGCTTGCCCGCCCATCGACAGTAGGCATCCGCATCACTCCAGCTGACATTCACCACCGGATGCTGTTCGATCCCCGGCATCGGCTTACCGTCAGTCCATAAGGTTGATGCCGCATTGATGTTTTCGGGCATTCGGTGGTGTGTTATCGAGACAAATTCGAGATATTTGCCATTCGAGACTTCATTGCGATCGATGTAAAAGGAGGAAAGAAAGACTGAGCGCTGCGGGTGCTCGTCGTCGAGTCCATCGGTGCCGGCCGGCGTTCCCATCGTAAACTCCCCTGCGGGGATGAGCGCCATGGTGTTATCCAACGAGCCGAAGGTCCATCCGGGCCACATGATAGTCGTGGCACAGCACAGAATAACCCGACCGGCAATGTGCCGCACGTCACGGCTTTTTAAGACGACAGGCACGAGCTACCCCGTCACGGTAGGCACTCCATAGTTTGAGGCAGGTCTTCAGACAACTCAGGACCGCTTGTTGTTGGGCACGCGTCGTCGCGTAGCTCACCACCATCTTGTAGGCGTCATGTCGATGGCCGGCTTCGACCATCTGATGAGAACGGATGAGATCCATGGAATCAGACGAGAGGCCATAGTGCCGCACCAGCGGATGTTGTTGAACGATCGACTCAATTTCTTCCGCCGTCTTGGGTTTGGAAGGTTCGTCCAGCTCTTGGCGATCCTTTACGCTGCCTTCCACGAAGACGGTCAATGCGGCGGCACCAACGATCCACTGCCGATGATAGGAAGCTCGGTCGAGCCATGCCCGGTATCGACGCGAGGCTGGCAGGAGCGTGACCCGGTCGAAGGACTGGGCGGGGAGGCCCAACCCAGCCATCATCTGAAGAAACAGTTCCGGGTGAGATTTCCCGAGTGAAAGCCCCCCGGTGTCTTCTTCATAAATGTTCTCAGCCAGCATCCGCCGAACCGCCGCTGGCGGGTTATGACCATGAATCCTCGCAAGCATTACGGGAAAGTCGCGCACGTAGACCGCGTACTCCTGCCGAAAATGGCATGTCAATTGCGGGATGGAGACCGTTCCGTCCGCGAACGATGGCCAGGCCCAGTGGTGCTTGCGGTCCATGATTCGAAGGAGCTCTTCTTGAAAGCGGCTGTTCGTCTGCGGTCGGGTCATGCTGGTTGCCTTCCTCGGTAAGGCCTCGTTACAATTCGGGGGAGTGGAGACACCGTGAAACAGATGACCGTTCAAAACCCCGATGAAATCCTGTCGCTGCTGGCCGATGTGGCGTTGCGCGGCTCTGGCTTCGTCACCGAATGTCTTCTCGACTACGTCCTGGACGAGGGATTTACCGAGCCGATTTACCTGAATGCCAGCGGAGAAGATCCGGATGCCTACTTTAAGGGACAGTCACCGGCCTGGGCGGTGTATCAGGTTCGGGAATGGAAGCGCGTGCTGACTATTTCGGGAGGTCCCGGCAAGCAGCGGCGGGTCCAGATCACTGAGACACCATAAGTCTCGAACTCAGTGTAGGAGTGTCGCGTCGAAAAAGCAACGATCCGGTGATATGCTCTTGGATATAAGAATCTTGTACCAAGGATGCTTGACATGAATCTGGTTCGTCTAACCGAACCCTTCAATGTCGGAGAACTTGTCCTGCTTCAAAGCCTGCTCGAAGGAAGCGGAATCGCGTATTTGATTCGTCATGCCAACGTCAGTAGTCTCTATCCGGGCGTGCTGGGAATGAATTCTCATGTCATGGTGGAGGAACGGGATTACCCGCGAGCCGAGGCGATTCTGCAGCGCTTGAGACTCGATGTGCGTGAAGTGACCGGTGACATTGGCGGGTCACCCTAGCCGGTCTGCTTCTGATTGTGGGGGTTCGAGGGCGATTGTGAGGGCAACCGTTCGCCCGAGCCCTGAAACCATCCTCCGATCAACATCCCTTCCTCGAAATACAGATAGCGGTGCTTGACGACCGCCGCGCTTTCCCAGTCTTCGAATATCCATTCTTCGTGCCGGATTCCCTCCTTTGTAAAGCTGGTGTTGATCGTTTGAGGTCCACCCCATGACTGTAACACTTGCTCTTTCGACATGCCCACCATGACCCGATGTTCGGCAATGTGTTTCTCAAAATTGGGATCCCGCAATTTTGCGACGAGCGGTACGATGATCATGAAGATCACACATGCGATCAACCCCGCATAAATGATCATGCGCACGGGTCTGCGGCGGATAAAGGAAACGTGCTCATCCGAAGAGGACGCGGAGCTGGACTCTGGCGATCTCATACCTGTGTCCGATGCCTGGCAGCTAGGTCGTAAAGATCAATCTTTCATGGTGGATTTCGCGCATACAATCAACATGATATACGGATTAGCTATACTTACTCCATGAGCATTCGTCTGCCGCTTCGCGCTCCGTTGGTCTTTCTCTTTATCTGTTTGGTCACGGCGTTGGCGACTGACATACAGGCGAAAACGCTTTATACCTATACCGACCAAAGCGGAACGCGTGTGATCACCGACAACTACAATAAAATTCCTCCATTGTATCGCAGCCGGGCGACCGCAGTAGAACAAGAGTCGGACGGCTATGCGGCCGAATTCGATCGAGTCGGCAAACTTGTCGCGTCCTCAAAAGGGTTTGTCTTTGACGTGCCTGGCATGTCATTTCAACAGTCAAAAATCATCACGTATGCCGGCATTATCGCACTGTGTTGCGTGGTCGCGATGAATCTCAGCCGCAGCCAAGCCATCCGCTTGCTCGCGCTCTGGTGTCTCGTCCTTACAGGAATCGGGGCGCCGGTCCTCATCTATGTGGCCGACGACGGGGCAGCCGCCGTCATGAAAACAAAAGCAGCACAAATCCAACAGAAGCAGCAGGATCGCCTCTCACAAGCCCAGTAGCGCAGTCCCTTCCTTCACGTACTCTTCATTCCGCATACTTCGGGACAGGGATGTTTTTCCCTTGAGCCGGCCGGGGAGGAGGCTGCTGTTGGGAGAACTCAGATGAATAGGGATTCATCATGGGATCGTGAGTGTGTTTTTGCCGGCGTTTCACGAGATCGATGCTTTGCGTACTGATTTCGAGGCGGTCAACCGCCGACTTTGTCGTCAAGGGGTCGGGAAGACCTTGCAGTGAAAACAGCTGATAGGCGAGCGTCCAGTCAAGCGAGTCCTTACCCGCTTCCTTGACGATAAACCGTGCCTGCGGCGAGGCGGCGCCTTTAAAGAGAAGGACCCAGATGTTCGATCGAAATGAAGGCGACGCCGGGTCAGTGGAAGGTCGGAATTCGGGAACAAGAGACGGAATTTGGCTGATTGGAACGGCTGGAGAAAAT
This sequence comes from Nitrospira sp., assembly GCA_035716265.1. Lineage (GTDB taxonomy): Bacteria > Nitrospirota > Nitrospiria > Nitrospirales > Nitrospiraceae > Nitrospira_C. Next base: position 1,873 of record DASTJX010000173.1, on the reverse strand, counting down.
TCGATGTCTACCAGGCGAACGTATAAGGTCCGGTTTTCGCTGTCCTCGTTGGGGTCCACCGCATAACTGAAGGAATACCGCACGTCGATCCCATCCCGCTTGAATGTGTACACGTCCTCGCCGTTCTCCGGTGAAACCAACTTTCTGAAATATTTATCCCAGTCGGTAATCGCATAGTAGCTGAAGACCCGCAGAGCGGATTTGCGGTCGCGGACAGCCTGAGGCATGCCCATCTTGTCGTGCAATTCCTTCTGCGTGAGACCCAGGAAACCGTCTTCGAAATAGGGAGCGGCGACCAGCGAAGCAGGGAGCAGGCAAAGGCCGGCCATGACCCCGAAAGCGCACGTGGCGAAGCGTTGTAGATGGTTCCGCAGCGGCAAAGCGCCTCGTCTCCCGCCGATGGGCCATCGTATCGGCGGCCCCTCTCGCTGTCAAGGTGGAGTCTTCCAATTGGTTGCCGGTTGGAACACGAACCAGTATGATGGCACGATTTGTCTGCTAAACGGAAGGAACGCCACGTGACGCCGGTTGAGCTGCTACTTAAAGAACGCATCCTGATCCTGGATGGAGCCATGGGAACGATGATCCAGCAGCGGAGGCTCGACGAGGCCGCCTTTAGAGGTGAGCGGTTTCGTGACTGGAAGAAAGACTTGAAAGGGCACAATGATCTGCTCAATCTAACGCAGCCTGCGATCATCGAGGACATCCATCGTCAGTATCTGGAAGCGGGCGCCGATATCGTCGAAACGAATACCTTTAACTCCCAGGCGATCTCGCTTTCGGATTACCAGATGCAGCACTTGGGTTATGAACTCTCGAGGTCCGGGGCCGAATGTGCCCGGCGTGCCGTAGTCCAAGTCCAGACTGCTCAACCGGAGCGACGGTGTTTTGTGGCCGGTGCAATCGGACCGACCACCAAGACATCCTCCATTTCGACCGACGTCAACAACCCAGCGGCGCGTGGAGCGACCTACGATGAACTGGTGACCGCCTATGCCGACCAGGTGCGCGGTCTTTTGGACGGCGGGGCCGACCTGCTCTTGGTGGAGACCATCTTCGACACGCTGAATGCAAAGGCGGCCTTCTTTGCCATCCAGCAACTCTTCGCGGCAGGGGCCAGACGCGTGCCGGTCATGGCCTCGGTGACATTCATCCAAGCCGGCAGCGATCGTGGGGTGACGGGTCAGACCGTGGAAGCGTTTTGGAATTCTATCTCACATGTGCCGCTCTTGAGTGTCGGGATGAACTGCGCCCTGGGTCCAAAGGAGATGCGCCCGCTCATTGAGGAGTTGTCACGAATCGCGCCCGTCTATGTCAGCGCCCATCCGAATGCCGGTCTGCCGAATCCGCTGCTGCCGACGGGCTTTCCCGAGACGCCCGACACGTTGGCGCCCCAACTGCAGGAATGGGCACAGAACGGGTGGCTAAACATCGTCGGCGGATGCTGCGGGACCACACCTGCTCACATCAAGCTCCTGGCCGAATCGGTTCGCGGGCTGCAACCACGCCCAATTCCGGCAGTGGAGCCGTATACCCGCTTGAGCGGGCTAGAGGCACTCACCATCCGTCCGGATACCAACTTCGTGAACATCGGAGAGCGGACGAATGTCACCGGATCGCCCGCGTTTGCCAAGCTCATTCTCCAGGGCAATTACGAATCGGCCTTGTCCGTCGCCCGGCAACAGGTAGAGGGAGGCGCACAGATCATCGACGTCAACATGGATGAGGGCATGCTGGATTCGAAGGCCGCCATGGAACGGTTTTTGAGACTGATCGCCTCGGAGCCGGATATCTGTAAAGTACCGATCATGGTCGATAGCTCGAGGTGGGAGGTCTTGGAGACCGGCCTGAAAAACATTCAGGGCAAGGCCGT
>DASTJX010000172.1:0-3294 GCA_035716265.1 Nitrospira sp. | reverse complement strand
CAAGAGCGATGATCTATTCGTCATAGTCAGTCAAACCGGCGTTGTGGAAGACGTAATTTCGTCTAAGCGAACAGAAAGCCTGGAGTTCCGCTTCTGGCCATTCGGAGAATAAGATGCTGCCGTGGCACTCCAAAATCATCGCAGTCTCCCTGCTCGTTATCATCGGTCAGCTCTCTTCAGGCTGCAACGTGATGCGCATTACCTTGAATACGCCGATCACCCCCAAAGACGTGGCCTTCATTGTTCCAGGGCAGACAACATTACCAGAAGTCGTCGAAAGACTCGGATCCCCAGATTCATTGAACAACACGAGCACGGGTATTGTTTCGATCTATCGCTTCCTTGACATGAAGTATGCTCGCGTCAATTTAGGCTGGGTTGCGAGATTCTGGTCCCCGGTAGACCCCGATGTGATCTTTTCCCGTACCGGGTTAGGCACCGACGCTCTGCAAGTCTTCTATGACTCAAATGGGGTGGTCGTTGAGCATAGTTTCTTGAGACATCTGAAAGAACTCCCATTTCATCCTTATCCCTTTTAGTCGTTGCCCATTCGACGCAGGCTCGAATTGCCGCTTCCGGCCGGCCTCGCTATAATCTGGCCCGTATGGATAAACGCTGGCACATGCCTCTCGCTTTTTCCCCTGCGCGTCTGGCATTGCACATCATGAACGAGACAAGCGACCTACCTTTTGCCCTGGGCTCGATCTGCCCAAGCGCGACCTAATTCGGAAAGCACACACGTGCAGCCTATAATTGCCCCATGACTGATCGTCGGCTGGTTGGACAGCAAGCTCTTCTGTTGGTGCTGTGCTGCTTGCTTATATCCTGCATCAAGGCTCATGCAAGTGACCAGGAAGAACCCCGTTTGCGGGCAAGGCAGCTTGGCATAGTGGTGGGGACCTATCCAACCGGCCCACTGAATGCCATCACGGACGTTCCAGGGGTTATGGTCGGCCACTCCACTCTCATCGCGGGCGAAGGTGCGCTGAAGCCGGGCACTGGCCCGATTCGGACGGGCGTGACCGTCGTCATTCCTCGGGACGACGTATGGCACAAGAAAGTCCCCGCCGGCTCCTTCGTTCTTAACGGCACGGGAGAGATGACCGGCTTGGCCTGGGTGGCTGAATCGGGCTTTCTCGAGTATCCCATCGCCCTCACCAATACGCTGAACGTGCCGCGCGTAGCAAACGGCGTCATGAGCTGGATGATCTCGCAACATCCTGAAATCGGAATCACTGACGACACATTGACTCCCGTCGTGGCAGAATGTGATGACGGCCGCCTGAACGACATACAAGGCCGTCATGTTTCGGAAGCAGACGTCGTGAACGCCCTCAACGGTGCCACAGGCGGGCCGGTAAAGGAAGGTACCGTCGGAGCCGGGACCGGCATGGTCTCGTACGGATTCAAGGGAGGAATTGGCACCGCCTCTCGGACCCTGCCTGAGGCAGAGGGCGGTTATACGGTCGGCGTCTTAGTCAACGCGAACCACGGTCGGAAACCGGAGCTGGTGGTTACAGGGATTCCGGTCGGCCGGCTCTATGATGGGGTTGATGCAAGTTCGATTAGCCGGCCGGGCCAGAGCGAAGGTTCAATCATCATCGTCGTTGCAACGGACGCGCCGCTCGACGGAAGACAACTGAATAGACTCGCCAAGCGGGCCGCATTAGGTTTAGCCAGGACCGGCTCAACGGCCCGGCACGGCAGCGGTGATTTTATTATTGCCTTTTCGACGGCCAACGTCATTCCCCATTATCCTCAGGAGCGCACCTATGGCCTTACGCACCTTGCAGATACACACCTCAACCCTCTGATCACCGTGACCGTGGAAGCGACGGAAGAAGCGGTCATCAACGCATTGACCGCAGCGACGACGGTCACTGGACGCGACAACTACAAGGTTGAGGCCATTTCATTGAGCCGCTTGCGCACGATTCTCGGAACCAGCAGCAAATAGAGACATGGCCTATCTTCGAGCGCTTGCATTTTGAACCGTCTGCTCGCTATTCTCACGCCGCATCTCGATCGGAGGACCGGATGAATGAATACCAGATCGGTGGTGGCTTGCGTTTGTTAACCGCCGTGGAAAAGACCGATGCCTTCGGGGAGTTTCTGAAAACCAGGATGGTTCGGGCGCTCGAAACGGAAGATCCCACGGAACTGCATTACCTGCTTGCGCAACTGGATGACTATCACTCCTACATGTGGCGCTACTATAAGAAACTCGCTAAAGACCGATCTGAGCGAATGAATCCAGGAGTATGACCACGAGAACCACCCATGATGACACACACACTACAGAGCAACACGTCAGCTGCACTTCTGTTTGCATCCGCCCTCTCGCACAAGACTGACACCGAGGCCGCGGTACGCGACCTGGCTGATGCCGTTCGCGCACAACTCGACCGAGCACACGTCGAGCTGGCTTTCGTCTTCTTCTCTCCCCATCATACGAAGAAAGCCGATCTCGTGGCGACGATGATCCGGGAGGAACTGTCCATAGACGTCTGTCTCGGATGTTCCGGCGAAGGAGTCATTGCTGACCATGAAGAATTTGAAACCGCTCCTGCCTTGGCCCTGTGGGTCGCTTCGCTGCCACAGGTCCGCGTGACCCCGCTCCGCATGGCCTTCTCTCAAACACAGGACCAAATTCAAATGGCCGGATGGCCTGAACCAAGCCCCGAACCGAGTACGTTCCTCCTGTTAGCCGATCCGTTCACAACACCGGTTCATGACGTGCTTTCTGTGATGGCCGACCGCTACCCTAATGGGCGGGCCGTGGGTGGGCTGTGTGGAGGAGGCCATGGTCCTGGAGAAAATCGGCTGGTCAGGAACACAGACGTGTTTGATGGAGGCGTGGTCGGCGTGCAGCTTTCCGGTCCGATTGCGGTGAGGACGGTGATATCACAAGGCTGCTGTCCCATCGGCGAACGTTATGTGGTCACGCGAGCCGAACAGAATATGATCTATGAACTCGGCGGGCAACCCGCTGTGAGACGGTTGCAGGAAGTATTCGAATCGCTGGAAGGGACCCAGCGACGGGATGCCCATCGTGCGTTACACATTGGGATCGCCATTGATGAGCATCGCAGCCGTTTCGAACGTGGGGATTTTCTCGTCCGTAATCTGGTCGGAGCGGATCAACAATCCGGAGGGCTCGCGATCGGCGATCTCGTACAGGAAGGGCAGACCATTCAGTTTCAACTGCGCGATGCCCAATCAGCCAGCGACGATTTGCATGTCCTGCTGGCAGCCGACCGTGCGAAGCACCCCAGTCCAGCCTTGGGTGCCCTC
>DASTJX010000171.1:0-11576 GCA_035716265.1 Nitrospira sp. | reverse complement strand
CTCACATTTACAATTGGGATTCCTGGGCTCATAGCCGCATCCACCCGCCCCGCATCATCGGCCATGAAATGTGCGGTGAGGTCGTCGAAGTCGGCTCTGCGGTAGAGCTGGTGAAGGCCGGCGATTATGTGGCCGCAGAGTCGCACATCACGTGTGGACTGTGTTTTCAGTGCCGTACCGGCCAGGCGCACGTCTGCCGCAATTACAAGATTCTCGGTGTGGACCGCGACGGTTCGTTTGCGGACTATGTCGTGTTGCCGGAAAACGTGCTTTGGCACACGTCGCGAGCCATTGCCCCGGAGTATGCCTCGCTCCAGGAGCCGTTGGGCAATGCCGTCGATGCCGCTCTGGCGGAGGATCTGACAGGCCATACGGTCTTGATCACGGGTTGCGGACCAACAGGCCTCTTTGCCGCCGCCGTCGCGCGGACGGCCGGCGCAGCCACCATTATTGCCTCGGATATCAGCGAGTACCGCTTAAGCTTGGCCAAGCAGGTCGGCGCCGATCACGTCTTGAACGCCAAAACCGAGACGGCCGCATCGCTGGTCGAAGCCGTTCGCGAGATCACCGGCGGTGAGGGCGTCGATGCCTCCCTTGAAATGTCCGGCGACCCGGCAGCGCTACATCTCGCCTTCGGTACCGTCAAAAACGGCGGACGGGTTACACTCTTTGGCATCCCGACCGGACCGATTACCTGCGATCTTGCGAACGACATCATCTTCAAAGGCATCCGCGTTCACGGGATTACCGGCCGGCGGCTGTTTGGCACCTGGTACCGGCTGGCAGGGCTCTTCAAAGCGGGATTGAACATCAAGCCCATCGTGACCCACACATTGCCCATGAGCGATTTTGCCAAGGGGTTCGATCTCATCAAGACGGGCCAATGCGGAAAAGTCGTCCTCTTTCCGTGAGCAGCTGACCGGCTTCAACGACAGTGACGTGCTACTGAACTCATGGCTGACTCCACCCTCAAACAGATCGTCAGCGAGCAGTTGGCGAGCATCCGGGCCAGAGGCCTCTATAAATCAGAGCGGCAGCTTTTGAGCCCGCAGAACGCAGATATTTCCGTCGCACAGGGCCGTGCCTTAAATCTCTGCGCCAACAACTACCTCGGGCTGGCGAATCATCCGCGAATCATCGAGGCGGCCATGAAAGGCCTGCGAGCTCACGGCTACGGCATGGCATCAGTGCGGTTCATCTGCGGGACGCAGGACCTTCACAAAGAACTCGAACGTGCGATCAGCACGTTTCTCGGGACCGACGATGCGATCCTCTACGGTTCCTGCTTCGATGCGAACGGAGGACTATTCGAGGTGCTGCTTGATGAACGCGACGCCGTGATCAGCGACGCCCTGAATCATGCGAGCGTGATTGACGGCATCCGCCTCTGCAAAGCCAAACGATTTCGCTATGCTCACTCCGACATGAAGGAGTTAGAAGCGAGACTGCACGAGGCGAGGCCATACCGTCTGCGGCTGATCGCGACGGACGGCGTCTTTTCCATGGACGGCGATCTGGCGAGACTCGATCACATCGTTGAACTCGCGGAACGGTTCGACGCCGCGGTGATGGTCGACGATAGTCACGCCACCGGGGTGATCGGACGAACAGGTCGTGGGACTCCGGATCACTTCGGCGTCGCCGATCGTATCGACATCGTGACCAGTACGTTGGGCAAGACCTTGGGCGGAGCGACCGGAGGATTCACGACCGGGCACGCCGGGGTGATTGAGCTTCTCCGCCAGCGTTCGCGACCTTATTTGTTCTCGAACTCGCTCCCTCCGCCCGTAGCGGCCGGAGCCTTGGAGGCCCTCGCCCTGGTTGCGGACGGCGATAACCTGAGAGCACGGCTGAGTGAGAACGCCGCGTTCTTTCGCACCCGGCTTACGGAACTGGGCTTCCGGCTGATCCCCGGCGACCACCCCATCATTCCTGTCCTGTTGGGAGAGGCGTCGCTAGCCACCTCGATGGCGGATCGACTGCTCGACGAGCAGGTGTACGTCGTGGGGTTCAGTTATCCGGTCGTGCCGGAAGGTCAAGCCAGGATCCGCGTACAGATGTCAGCCGCCCATACGCGCGAACAACTGGAGCACGCCGTAGGCGCCTTCGCCAAGGTGGGCCGGGAATTAGGCGTGATACCGAAGCGGTGAGGTTCTGGAATTATTCCTGGATCGCTCTCGCGCGAGATTGCAGATACGCGTTCCGGACTGCGGTGTAGAGATCGAGCGTCGCTTCTTCAACGCCCTGGAATTTTTCCAGGTTTCGGGACCGTTCGTTGACGATCTCCCCGACGCGGGCGCCAATTTGAACAAACGTCGTCGTCGTACGATTTTTGTGCGCGATCAATGAGGGCACTCCGTCGACTTCGATAATCGGTGCGACCAGCCAGTTGATTGGATTCAGAAAGATATCGGCCACATATCCCGTGAAATCCCGGACGGTAAACGGCTGGAGGAACGGAATGACCAGGTAGGGCCCGGGTTTCACCCCATACGAGCCGAGCGTTTGTCCGAAATCCTCCTCCGGCGTGACGAGATCGACTTCCTTCGCGAGATCCATAAATCCGGCATACCCCACGGCGCTATTGATCAAGAAGCGTCCCACCTCGATGCCGGCGCCTTTGAATTTCCCTTGAAACACATTGTTCAAGAACCTTTGCGGAAAACGGAGGTTGTAGAACATGTTGCTGATGCCGACCTGAACAAAGTCGGGCATGATGAAATCATAGCCCTGTGCCACGGGCTTCAGCACGTAGCGATCGACCTGACGATTGAACTCGAATACCTTCGTATTCAAGGATTCCCAGGGATCGTACTCTAGCTCGGCTCCCTCACCGGATCTCGCGAAGGGGTCGTACGCGTCGTCCGCCGCGCCGTCGGGTGACTGCGATTGCCTGGCCACGACCGGGACGTCCGACACGGCGACGTCCTGGAGGTCGGCCACGAGGATATGAGAAGACTTCGGCCCATTATCGGAGATCGAGGAGTGGCTCTCCTCCGCCTGTCCCGTTGTGGCGATTGCGACGCAGCCCGTCAAAAACGCGCACAGGCTCAGCACAGAGAGGATCACGCAGGGCCACCAGATCCTCACTGTTAGGCTCCAGAGATAAACGGTAATGGCACGGAGGGTCGGGATGCTGCTGCGGAGGCGGACTGCATTGCTCGCGCACTGTACCAAAAGTTCCACGCTGGCGAAACCATTTTCTGCGTTACGAACGAATCGCACGACCGGCGAAGTCGCTGAAGGTCTGGAAGTACCGCGTCCCGCCGACCTGATAGGTATTATTATGGGCGGCGCCATTAATCACATGAAACATCTTCGGCGGCTTCGCGGCTTCATAGACTTGGCGGCCTAATTCAAGCGGAATGATATCGTCCCGATCGCCGTGAATGATCAGCTTTGGCAGGGAGAGTGCCGGAAGTCGATCGATCAATTGAAACCTTGCCCCGAGCAGCCAATGGACGGGTAGACCGCCATAGTAGTGCTTGGCAACCGCTGCGATCGATGGGAACGCGGATTCGAGAACGAGGCCGGCTGCAGGTTTCTGGCTCGCCAGGTCTGCTGCGACGGCCGCACCGAGTGAACGCCCAAAAATGACGAGTCGTTCGGGTTTAAGCATGCGGACACGGACCAGATAATCGTACGCACCGATCGCATCTTGATACAGTCCTTCCTCGCTGGGCCGAACATTTTGGCTTTTCCCGTACCCGCGGTAATCGAATAAGAACACCGACAGTTTCTGACGGAACAGCAAACGGAGATTGTCGAGCCGATTGACGATGTTTCCAGCGTTACCATGGCACCAAATGACCACAGGACGGTCCGCGGCCGCTTCCACATACCACCCGAAGAGTGTGGTGCCGTCCGCCGCCTTGAACCAGACGTCATCAAGGGGGAGGCCGCACGCAGAGCGCCAATCTTTATCATGCCAGCGTTCGGGATGAAAGACGAAGAACTGGTCGAGGATGTTCATGGCCGCACGGTCTTTGGTTCCTCGGGATGGTTACGGGATCAATATGCAAGACGAGATCGTGATGATACAGGGTTTTGACTTCCAGAGTACCTAGGGGAATGGAAGGGAGTGGACTCGCGTCGTCTTGAGGTCGGCCTGCGAACCGGTGACTCCTACACTTGCCAATCGTGAGAGCACACGAGGAAGAGCTTGAGATTGGCGGCCTCCAGCGCATCGATGCCGAAGACATGCCGGAGCCGCACTCCGGAACGACGAGTCTATTTGTTCGCGACGGCCGTCCCCTCCACTTTGAAGATAAATCCATCGAGCACGACCGCATAGAACCACTGCTCCGAGATCGTGACATCCGTGAGTCTCGTCCCCCCTGCTTTTGCAGCTGCCTCCCGCATCGCGTCTTCAAACCGCGTGTTTTGCTTGATGGGTATGAATCCAAACAGCATGATTCCCGTACTGGTGGCCTCGGTTTTTCCCAAGGCCTTTTCGTTCGGACCGATGGGTGCAGACGGGAATTTCAGAGGAGTCGACACGCACGCCGTGAAGAGGAGACACATTCCGAGCAGTACACCAGCAGCTTTCATGGGTTTCTCCTATGTGGGTAGGATTACTTGTTCGTGACAGCCGTGCCTTCTACCTTAAAGACATATCCGTTGATCACATAACCCCACCACCATCTTTCGGAGATGGTTACGTTCGTCAACCTCGTCGCACCGGCTTTTTGAACCGCCTCATTGTAGGCCTCAACGAACCGGTCATTTTGTTGAATAGGGATGAACCCGAACAACAGCAGGCCGACGTGATCACCCCATGTCGGTCCGAGTGATTTTTCACCCGGCGCAATAGGAGCGGTAGGAATCTGCACACGTGTCGAGTGGCATGCCGCGGTGCCAATCAGGAGTGCGGTGCAGAGTACTATGCCCACAAGTCGCATGTTTCCCTCCTTCTAACGTGAGCCCTTCCCATAGGATTCTTAGTGAGAATTGCGGCGCGGAGGGTAACACTTGGGAGTGAATCGGTCAACATGGCTGCTGAGAGAAGCATTGTCTGATCGTGACGGCCGCTAGCCAATCTTGAGTTTCTTGGGTATACTCCGCCGACGATCCTCAATGTTTGCCAAAGATATTTTTTCCAGATGAACAGCCTGTCTTCTGTCGTTGAGACCTACACATGCTGTGATGTCTTGGTGATCGGAGGTGGGCCGGCAGGCTCCACGATTTCGGCATTGCTCGCCGAACAGGGCTGGAACGTTCACGTCTTGGAAAAGGACACTCATCCTCGATTCCATATCGGGGAGTCCTTGCTTCCCCAATCCGTTCCCATGCTGCAGCGCCTCGGTGTACTGCCTGATGTCGAAAAGATCGGCATCGTCAAGTACGGCGCCGAACTGGTGTCCCATCGCTTTGGCCGGTCGCAGATGTTCCATTTTGCGAAGGCCTACGATCACTCTCAGCCCTATGCCTTCGAAGTGAAACGGACCGAGTTCGATGCCATCCTGGCCCGCAACGCGAGACAAAAGGGTGCGCAGTTTCATGAAGGAGTAAAAGCCCACCGTGCCGAATTCCGTCCGGGACGAACGTCAGTGATCTACTCAGAAGATCGAACGGGACATGCTCGGACGTGGGAAGCCCGGTTCATTGTGGATGCAAGCGGGCGCGACACATTCTTGTCCGGGCAATTGGGAGGCAAGCGCCGTAGCAAGAAGCACGGCAGCGCAGCCGTCTTCGGTCATTTCGAAGGAGTCACGAGACTGACCGGAATGGACGAAGGCAATATCACCGCTGCCTGGCTCGATGACGGCTGGTGCTGGCTGATTCCGTTCAAAGATGGAACGATGAGTGTCGGCGTGGTGTGTCACCCCGATTACATCAAGTCCAGAACGACATCGCTCGATCAATTCCTCCTGGACACCTTGCGACAGTCGCCCCCTATCGGCAAACGTATGGAACGAGCCAGACCTTTGACGCCCACGTACGCGGCAGCCAATTTTTCCTACCGTCGTGACACGATGTCGGGGGATGGCTACTTGATGATCGGAGACGCCTTCGCCTTCATCGATCCGGTGTTCTCAAGCGGCATTCATCTTGCACTGAACAGCGGAACCCTGGGGGCGGGGGTCGTCGATGCCTTTCTCCGAGGCTCGCACGAATATCCCGTCCGGCGGAAGCATTTTGAGCGGATGGTGCGGCGGGGCATCAACACCTTCTCCTGGTTCATTCACAGATTCAACCAACCCGCGTTTCAAGCGCTGTTCGTGTCACGCAAGCGCCCCCCGAAGATAGAACGGGCCGTGCTGTCGCTACTGGCCGGAGATGTCTTCGCTCAATCGAAGATGCGGGTGCCTCTTTTCCTTTTTAAAGTTGTCTATTACGTCGTTTTCATGTTGAATTGGAAAGAGAACTGGAGCGTAGCCCGCCGGCGTAGGCGTGGCAGCCGCGCCACGGTGACCGAAGTGACCGACTACGCCGTGAAGTCGCCAGCATAGGGTCAAACTGAACGAATAGGCATGCGACACCGCCACGCGTCCTCTCCCGCGTCCGCCCAGCGTGTTCTGGAACCAACGGGTCACGTCAAAATCAGCTATCTTGAGCCGGATGAGCTTGTCCGACAGCTCACGACATCGGAGACCTACCCGCTCGCCGTCGTTTCCTTCGGTCTGCCTCTGCCGTTTTCCCTGCCCTGTCCGGTCGTTCACCTTGATCTGCCGCTGCTGGACGGATCCCGCCGATGCGAACTCTGGAGTTGCGATCAGCCAATCCGCCTGTACAAAGAGAACGGGGTTTCGGTAGCCACCAGCGGCTCTTTGCTGTTCGGCTCCATTACCCTCGCGGAAGATCCGGACTCGGGTCTCGATCGGACCACTGAAATTGCCTACCGTCTCCTCCTCCGCCAACTGCTTGAATCAGGATTTCCCCATTTATGGCGCATCTGGAATTATTTCCCGGGTATCAATGAAGACCAACATGGCCTGGAACGCTATCGGTTGTTCTGCGTCGGGCGGCACCAAGCCTTGGCCGGCAGGTTGCCGGAGTTTCCTGGCTCGCTGCCGGCCGGAACGGCTGTAGGGACGCGCAGCGGCCCGCTTCAGATTTATTTCCTTGCCGGCGCCCATCCGGCCTTGCATCTTGGCAACCCACGCCAAGTGAATGCGTACGACTATCCCAGCCTGTATGGACCTCGTAGCCCCTCGTTCGCTCGTGCCAGTCTGTACCGCTCAGACAGCGCCACGCAGTTATTTATCTCCGGTACGGCGAGCGTCGTCGGTCATCAGAGCCAGCACAAGGGTTTAGCCGACCTGCAGGCTCGAGAAACGATGTCGAACTTGCGGGCGCTGCTTGATCATGCGCATGGTGTTCCGGCCAGCATCGAGCGAGAGGCAAGGTTGCAATCGATCTTCAAAGTGTATGTGCGCAACCGAGAGCATCTCGATGCCGTACGCCTGATCCTGGACGATCCGTTTTTTGTTTCAAGCCATCTGCTCTATCTCCAAGGGGATCTTTGCCGCAAGGAATTGTTGGTCGAAATCGAAGGGCTCGTCACTGCAGACTGATGTCTTCTTTCTAGCCTCCACGCCATACGGAAGAACAGGTTGAACACCAAGACGACCTTGATGCAGCGGACGCCATTGACTACCGTCGGAGCCTCGGAGTTACTCAAGGCGAAGACGTGGGATTCTTCATCCCTGCATAGACAGTTGTATTTCACCATTGATTGCGACTGGGTGCCGGGATCGGAGAAAGGCCTCGAAGCTCTCCTCGATTGTTGCGAGCGTTATCGTATGACGGCGACCATCTTTTTCACCGGTCGCTTTGCCGAGGCGTATCCGAATCTAGTTCGGGATTGTCACAGGCGCGGACATCAATTAGGAACGCATGGATGGGCTCATGGCGGCCTTGAAGAGGACGAAGACTTTCGAGCCGCCGGCTACGAACAGCAACGGACATGGATTCGCCTTGCCACTCATGCCGTGGAGCGGGCTGCCGGTGTTCGCCCTGTCATTTTCCGCGCACCCAATCTCTGGATCGGTGAAACCACCTTGCGGATCCTCGAAGAAGAAGGTTATCTCTACGATTCCTCTGTCCCGGCCAGGCGCTTTGACTTGGGATTCGGACGTGTCCACTATCTGAAGTACTTCTGGGCTCCGACGCAGCCCTATCGACCATCTGAAGCGGATCTGGGCAGACCGGGCGCCAGTGCCATCACGGAAATACCGCCATCTGCCTTTTTATTCCCTGTCAATATGGCAACACTCCGAGTACTGGGTTTGCAGACGCTGGGCAGAATGATCGCCTGGATCGGTCGCGCATCACGCCACCTGGTCTTTTATTGCCATCCGTCGGAATTCATCCATGCAAAAGACCAGTCGTTTCCGACGACCATGTCGAGATGGAACACCAGGGGTATGGGTCCCAAAAACCTGCTGTTACTCGAGGCGCTGCTGGATCTTCTCTCTGAAAGACACTTTGTGCCCGCGCCCATGATGGGTAGTACTGCCCCCCATCTTGACGCGAGCCGTCCGGTCGTAATAAGAGCTAGAGCGTTTTCGTGAGCCGTCTTTCAACGGGAGGTCAGCCATGAAGAGAGTGGGATGGGCAACGGTAGCCGCCTGTGTCGCGTTGGTCGTCGTGATCGGCTGCAGAGGCGGGGGGCAGGTGTATCAAGTCAAAGATGCGCCCGTGCAAACGGCATCGGGAAAAGATCTGAGCCTGGAAGAGGTTCGAAAAGAAATTATCGCGGCAGGAATCGCAGCCGGCTGGCAAATGGAGCCTGTCAAATCAGGCGAAATTATCGGCACACTCAACATTCGCAGCCATCAAGCTGTCGTGTCGATTCCCTATACCCCCAAGACGTATAGCATCCTGTACAAGGACAGCTCGAACCTCAAGTATGATGCCAGCGCGCAAACCATACACGAAAATTATGCCAGCTGGATCCAACGACTGGATGGCGCCATTCGCTCGCGCTTGGCCGCTGCAGGAAGCTAACTCGTCACGGGCAGAGCAGGCATTATGGGATGACTGCTGAGGACCTTGTGAGCGAATCCCGCCGGCCGTTTGGTTGCGTTGGATTCGGCCTGCCCGTGAGAAAACACCATAGTCCGCTCAGGTGCATCCCTCGCTTCATCAGTTTCCATGACACCATTTTTGTGATCCGAAGGGCGTCCGCGAGCGGCCTGAAATTGCTCGGGCGCTGACCGGAGCGCGCGATAGCCGACACCGCAATATTGCGGCATGGAAACCCGCGTCTCGCGGCTTCGATCAGAATTTCACTTTCATACACAAAGCTGCGAGGGCGGTCATGTCGAAGCACCACCTCATGCAGCAATCGGGCGGGATACGAACGAAATCCCGACTGCGTATCCTCAATCCGCACTCCTGCAGCCCAGCCGATCCAGAAATCAGCCATGCAGTTGGCCCAATAACGCCCGGGGAAGAGCTTCCGATGCTCGCGTCTCCGCGCACCGACAAAAAACGTCTCAGGATCGTCCTGCACTGCCGCAACAAACCAGGCAATTTCCTCCGGCCTGTGTTGCCCGTCCGCATCGAGCGTAATGATAGTGTCCGCTCCATGAGCCAACGCTCTCTGGAATCCCCGCCACAGACTCTCGGCCTTTCCGAGATTGTACTCATTTCGAAGAACAATCACGTCCAGACCGGCCAAGCTCTCGGCGGTCTTGTCCGTCGAGCCGTCGTCCACCACGATGACCTGTGCGCACTGTTGCCGCGATCGGATGGCCACTTCCCGTACCGTCGCGGCTTCATTGTATGCCGGGATGACGACCCAACACCGGTTGCGTTCGCACCCATGGATCCCCTTGCCTTCTGCCGGTCTTAGGGCGACTGTCTTTGAACTGTCCGGCCGGTTCACGCCATGCCCCCATTGACCCCGATAACCTGCCCTGTAATGTAGCCGGCTTGCTCCGAGACCAAGAACGAGACCAGCGCCGCCACCTCTTCAGGAGTGCCTGCCCGCTTCATCGGCACGATCGCCGCAACCTGCTCGGGAGCAAACGCGCGTCTTGTGGCGGGTGATTCGATCAAGCCGGGTGCGACCACATTGACCGTAATGCCCCGCGAAGCGAGCTCGATGGCAAGCGACTTACTGGCCCCGTGAAGGCCGGATTTGGCCGCGGCATAATTGGTTTGTCCGCGATTCCCGATCACTCCCGCCAGCGACGAAATTGATACGATCCTCCCCCATCTGGTGCCGATCATCGGAAGGAGGAGCGGTTGTGTCACATGGAAAAACCCGTTCAACGAAACATCGAGCACTGCTCTCCACTGCTCGATCGTCATGCCTGCCATCGGCGCATCCTCGTGCAGGCCCGCATTGTTGACGAGCACCTGAATCGGCCCTTCGTCCAGGAGCGACTCGATCGCCTTTCGCGTCGCATCTGGATCTGTTACATCAAACGTCGACACTCGCGCTGACCCGCCGTGAGCAGTGATCTTTTCCGCCACCTGCTCAGCCGATTCCGGATGCCGCTTGGCATGCACGATGACTGTGCAGCCATCCGCTGCCAGCCGCTGGCAGATCACGGCACCGATCGTCCCGCTGCCGCCGGTCACCAGCGCACGTCTACTCATGGCGACGCCGCCCTGATAAAGATCGACGCGCGCCCTTCGATGAGGGCGGACCCATCATGCATCACACTGAAGCGATAGATGTAACTGTCGTCTCCTTCCAGGAGGCGGGTGGCAGCCACTGTGAGGTCCTGCATCAAGTCATCCAGCCGGTCGAGAGTGAAGGTCACATCGCGAACGCTTCCGACGAAGCCGATTTGCTTCCCGCTCCGGAGACCGCCGTTCAGGAGTCCGACATGGACCCCCATGGCTTGTGCGGCATACTCGAGGCCCGCCGTAATCATCAGCCGTCCCCCGACACGCAACGGGTTCCGTAGATCGCGGTGACTGGACGTCCGGCAGGTAATGGTCCTCTCGTCCCACGAATCGACTGCATCGAGCAAACACATAGACGCCCCGTGCGGGAGCAACCGGCCAATTTCGGCTTTCACCATCCCTGTCACGATTCGACATCCACGACAAGCCGTTGATCGTCGAGGACATTCAGATTCACGCGATGGGAACCTGGCTGTGCAAGCGCACGAAGCAGAGGCAGCAACCGAGCGGCAGGGTTACCACGCCGGAGCTCTTCCAGCGTGTGTTCCTCCATCTCGGTGACCTCGGCATGGCCGGCGGCCACGAGCGTCAGGTGGGCACGAACTGGAGCCCCGCATGCCCTAGGGGTCATCACCAGCGCGGCCGCGAACGCAGACCGGATCGGCCGTGCGCAATCGAGCGGTGGCGGCGACGGCAGGTCATAGGCCACAAAAAGGACCGGACGTTCTTCCACCGTCGCATAAGCGACCGCTTCCAAAAGTCCCACGGCGGACGAATCGTCATAGGAGGACAGTGCGGTGGAGGACTGCTGACAGCCGGTCGCAATGCCCCAATACCCGGCCGCCGTGTTGTGAACCGACTGATGAAAGAGCGTGGGAGACAAGGCGCGGTCCGTAGTAGCGAGTGCCCGGCACAACTTGTCCAACACGCCCATCTCACCGCCGGAGGAGGCAAATACGGTGGCGAGCTCCTGTGCGTCAAGTGCCGAC
>DASTJX010000170.1:0-18375 GCA_035716265.1 Nitrospira sp. | reverse complement strand
CCTTTGCTTTGTGGCACGGAAACGTGGGTGCAACAGGGAACGATACCAACTTGCAGTGGGACCCCTAACTAGGAGATGCCCCTGTTCCCAGCTTTTGTAATGTGTTTCAGCAGAGAGGGCTCGTTGACTGGGGAATTCCCTAGTACGCTTCACTGCATCTACCGGCGAAGATGCAACGGACTCATGGGTTTCGCGTTGCGCGCACAAGCCGTCCTACAGGTTTTCAGGGTCGGTCATATGCTCATCTGGCCCCTCTCCGTATTTCTAGTATTGGCTCTACTGAGTGCCACAGGCTATGCGACCGAGGAAAGCGGAGGTGATCGCGCCAAAGACCCCCAAAAGACGGTTGAACCGAAGAAAAAATCAGAAGTCGAGGTAAAGTCCGAAAACAATGGTAAGCCCGGGTCTGAAAAGGCCGGGGCCGAGGAAAAAAAAGCGGACGACAAGAAGGCCGAAGACAAAAAACCTGACGAGAAGAAAGCGGAAGATAAGAAAGCCGAAGATAAGAAGGTCGAAGACAAGAAGGCCGAAGACAAGAAGGCTGACGACAAGAAGGCTGACGACAAGAAGGCCGAAGACAAGAAGGCTGAAGACAAAAAACCTGAGGATAAAAAGACCGAAGATAAGAAAGCAGACGAGAAGAGGCCGGACGAGAAGAAAGCCGAGGAGCCGGCGCAGAAACCGGAGGAGCACAAGAAGCCTGTTACGTCACTGAACCTGGCCATCAAATTGGCGCTGATGGCCGATCCGCAGTTGTTTCCTCTCGAAATTGAAGTGGAAATGGATAAAGGGAAGGCCGTGCTGACCGGTGCCGTCCCTACTGAAGAAGAAAAAGGAAAAGCGGCCGAGATCGCCGGCAAGGTCGAAGGAGTGGAAGGAGTCGTGAACAAGATGACTGTGACGCCGGCGCTCCGGGACAAGCTCGCCAAAAAGCAGGACGAAACGATTGCGCATGTCGTTCGGGACCGCCTGTCGCGCAGCGAAACCCTGAAGGCCGTCGGATTTGACGTGAAATCCGAGAACGGCATTGTGTATCTGACCGGCAAAACGCGATTTCAAGTCATCGCGCTGGAAGCGGCGGAGGCCGCAAGGCAGGTCCCTGGCGTTCGCGCCGTCGATACTGCCGGTGTGCAGCTCGTCGCAAAAGACTAACATCAGAGGTCGTCATCGAGTCCGGGTTCCGACTGCACCACACGCGGATGTCCTGGATCTGAGCCTCGGCCTGTTTCATGGAGGATCGGCTCACGCGTGTCATTAAAGACTTATCGACGCATTCCCGCCAGCATCACCGTCAGCATCACATCAAGCGGCGATGGTTGCTTAGCACCGATTTCTCGTATGTGTGGTGGGGCCAGGTCGTATCGCAGGTGGGAGACGGCGTCTCCAAACTCGCGTTGCTCTGGTTCGTGTATTCGGTTACGGGCTCGCCGCTGAAAACCAGCATCATCGGAATCTTACAAACCGCTCCCGCTATTGTCCTGGCTCCTGTCATCGGGGTGGCCGTCGACCGCCTTCCCAAAAAAGCGCTGTTGATCGTCTCGGATCTTGTGCGGGCGGTGGTGATCGGGCTCATTCCCTGCTGGATGTCGGTGGACTCCTTCAACGTCTCTTCCTTGTACGTGCTCGTGACCCTGCATGCTGTGGCCACGGCCGTGTTTGGCCCTGCATTGACTGCGTCGGTTCCCTCGTTGGTCGTGCCGTCTCAGTACACCTCCGCCAACGCCCTGCTTCAAATCACCACGAGTTTGGGCATTATTTTGGGTCCTGCCTTGAGCGGCCTGGGGATCGCCGCGCTCAGCTCACAAGAAGTGCTGTGTCTTAATGCTCTGACGTATGTCATTTCGGCAGCCTGCTTCATTCCCATCCGCTTCGCGCCTCCCGTGCTCAGCCTGGTGGCTCATTCTCCCATCATGTCTGCCTGGCGTGACGTCATTGAAGGGCTTCGCTATGTGCTGAAAGGCCGCCGTATCATCATCTTTCTCACCATCACGGCCTCGCTCTACACATTTGCCACGAGCGCATTTACCACGCTCTTCCCGGTATTCGCCAGGAAACTCCTGGATCTCGGGCCGGTGGAAGTGGGCTATTTATGGTCCATGCTCGGAATAGGACTGCTCACCGTGTCGCTTGCACTGACCGTCATCAGTGCCTGGAGCGTGAAGCGCCGGATTAAGGTGATTGCCGTAGCGAGCGCCGTCAGCGGTCTAGCCCTCTTAGCCCTGGTCATGGTAAATCATGCGACTGAGGCGGCTGTCCTGCTGATTGTCTTGGGTGGTGGATTGGGAGTCCTCACGCCAGTCGCGTGGGGTGTCCTTCAAGAAGTGGCACCCGCCCACATGCTCGGACGAGTTCTCGCGTTCTACACGCTCGGCGCCATGGGCGCTGCAATGGGAGGGATTACGCTGTTCGGGTGGGTGACCGGTAGGTTCGGGGTGCCGGCCGCGGTCGTCGCGATAGGACTTGTGATGGGCTGTACCGGCTTATCAGCCTGGCGGTTTCTTGACAATATGTCCGAGCGGCCTCCAAAACGCGAGCCACCGCTTGTCCGAGACCAGGCGTAGGGCCTGGCCCTAGGAGGCATCCGAGCATGAAAACCATGGGGTTGTGTTGTATGGTATTCATGACGAACTGTAGGGACCGGCAACGGGGGCCCTCCCTAGGTCTTGACTAACGGCATGTCGACGTTATTCGTACGGGTGTCTCGTTCCCCGAAAACGTTAAGTTAGATCAGCAGTTGACGAAGCACCCGTTCCGAAACACCGACAAGATCATCGCCGAGGCGATTGCAAGAAACGTGGCAAGGTGTGTGCAAGACATCGAGCGTCTAGTGGGGTGTGACTTCAGGAGCAGAGCATGACGACCGACGCAGGTGAACGGCAAGATGTAAAGTCCCCCACTTCACGAATGCCCGGATGGCAATTATTGAAGGAGCGGGATTTCAGTCTCTTGTTCTGGGGCCAAATGACGTCCCAGATCGGCGACAGCCTCAATCGGGTCGCTCTCCTGTGGTTCGTCTATCAACTGACCGGTTCCGCCATGAAGATGGTGATGATCGGCTTGTTGCAGACAATTCCGCCCCTTGTCCTGAGTCCCTTGATCGGGGTTTATCTCGATCGAGCGAACAAGAAAACCGTCATGGTGTGGGTCGACATCATCCGAAGCGTCCTTGTGCTTCTCATCCCGCTTCTCTATGCATTTGATCAGTTGACGCTCGAGCGTTTGTATACGGCCGTCTTCCTTCTGGCCATCGTCTCCACAATTTTCGGTCCGGCCTTATCAGCGTCGGTGCCACAACTCGTGCGGCGCGACCAACTGACCGCTGCCAACGCCCTCCTGCAGACAACGACGAATACCGGTCTTCTGATCGGCCCGTTGATCAGCGGCGTGGGGATTGCCCTTATCGGCTCCCAAAACGTCTTGTATGTCGACGCGGTGACCTTTTTCGTATCCGCCCTCTGCCTCATCGGGATTCGCATGCGTCCGTTGGACAAGGCTTGTCTTGAGAAGGGACGCGGCACTTGGACACAGGAACTGCTCGCCGGAATCCGCTTTGTGTACCTGGAGCAAACCGTGCTGGTGCTGATGGTCGCGGCAGCGCTCTACAGCTTGGCGGCCAGTGCCTTCGCCTTCATGCTACCCGTATTCGCCGAGCAGAATTTGAGTGCCGGAGCGCTGGAGGTTGGAGCGTTATGGTCCGCTCTTGGTGCCGGCATGCTGGCCACATCGACATGGCTGGCTTCACTGACTCAGGGTGATTTGCACGGGCGCTTTACGCTCATTTTTCGATCGATGGCCGTCGGCGGACTCGCCATGTGCGGACTCAGCATGCTGACGGCCCCGCTGATTGCGGGCGCGTTAATCCTGATCATCGGCGGGAGCACGGCCCTCTTCATGCCCATCGTATGGGGCGTGTTGCAAGAGGTCACGCCCGCGCCCCTCTTGGGTCGGGTCTTTACCACTTTCAGTACCGGGTCTATGGCTTCGGCGATGGCCGGCATGGCCGGGTTCGGCTGGGCAGCCGATACCATGGGACCGCACGTCAGCCTGCTGGGCATCGGATTCGTGCTGCTGTGCACGGCCTGCATTGCCTTCCTTACGTGCCGCCGGTTCCCGAGTCGGCCACGCCCGGCACCGATTCCCACCCCGCTGGACGCGTCAGATCATCAAATGGCCGCTTGAGCGCGCACCGGCGCCGCAAGGGCATCCCACAAATATGCAACTTGGGAAGGGAATGGCTGTTATGCCGCCCGCAAGTGAGGAGCGTCTGATCCGATGCGCTTGTCCACCACCCGCCAGTTCACGTTGGCAAAAAAAGCATCGATGTACTCCCCGCGCTGAGAGGGAGAATAGTCGAGCAGAAAGGCGTGTTCCCACACGTCCATCACGAGCACCGGCTGGTAGCCGGCCACGTTCCCGTGTTCGTGCAAGGTAATCCAATGGTTGCTCAGCCGTCCGGATGAAGGGTCCTGAAAGCAGATCGCCCACCCAACGCCGCGCATCTTTCCGACACTCACAAAATCCGTTTTCCATCGGTCGTAGCTTCCGAACGACACCTCGGCCTGGCGGAGGAAGGCGGAAGTGCTGTCCGGTTTTGTCGATGCCTCTGGCGTTAAGTTTCCAAAATAATACTCATGCAGTACCATGCCGTTAAATTCAAATCCCAGTCGGCGTGTGAGTTCCGAGTAGGCTGGAAATTCTTCCTGATCGACATGGCCGTCCTGTAAGAACTGTGCGATACGTCCCTGCAATGCATTTGTGGCTTTGACGTATCCCTCGTACAGTGATAAATGCGTGTCGATCGTTTTATCTGAGATACCTTGTAGCCCGTGGAGGTTGAAGGATTTGCTCTTATAGGGTTGATCAGGCAGCATGACGTCCTCCGATTTTTGGCTCAGATGGAAACGTTCTTGTCCTCCTCCTGGGACCCCAACCGCATGCCCTCCTGAGCAGACGGCGACTCCACGTTCAGGATTTTGACATCGATAATCACATGCTTTCCTGCCAGCGGGTGGTTAAAGTCGATCGACGCCACAGGACCGGACAACTCCGTGACCACAAACGGCACTCCCTCTTCTGTCGTGAGAATGGTTCCGGGTGTAGTATCGGGTGGAAGACTGTCGGCGCTGATCACACCTTTCTTGGTTTCATCATACGCGCCAAAGGCGTCGTCGGACGAGAGATCTACACGTTTTTCATCCCCTTTTTTCATGCCGGCGAGAGCTTTTTCCAAATTAGGCAACATTTCATGATGGCCGGGAGTGAATTGGCTCACGTTCTTCGGAATGACGAGCTGTGATTCTGGAACAGTGATCGTAAATTCCATGAGCACGACAGCGCCGTCTTGAATAATCGGCTCGTTCTCGGCCCACCCGAAAGGCATCAAGGGGGGAATCAGCAAACCCGCTAGAGCCGCTACGACCACGATCAGTTTGAATCGACGCATCATAATGGCGCTCCTTCCGACCGTTGTTGCCTGCGTCTTCACCGCAGGTTCACTCGTGGCCCCCTCAGACTCTGCTTAATGGGGCGCCTGGCGCCCGGAACCGCTCGATTCGCTGTCGTATTGTTCGCCTCGCTCCTGATGCGGACTTCCCTGCGCCAACTGGCTCGCTGCATGGCTTTGGCGCCAGTTGCCATATTGTTCCGGTCCCAGGACATCCCTCGCCTCGCGCAAGGCTTTAATACCTGCCATGCGCAGCTTGCTATGCTCCTGATCGGCCTTCTGGACGGCCGTTTCGATGGAAAACAGGGAGCTACGGTTGTCATGGATGAGCTTCAAGGCTTCCATTTCGCTGCGCTTATACGCCGTTTCGCGGTCACGTCGGGTCCGATCATACTGGTCAGTAATTGCTTTGATCTTGTCCGTCTGCTCCCGTGACAACTTCAGGTCCTGACTTTGCTGCAGCAAGGCTTGCAAGCTATTGCTCACATAGTCGTGGTCCGGTCTGTCCGGCGTCTGGGACGCCATCTGCATCAGCCGTTCGAGCTGAGCCTCCGTCGGAGTCTCCGCCTCTGCGTGTACAGGCAGTGCCGCCGTGATTGCGACACAACCGACCGTCAGGACCGCAAGCATCTTTCTCCCCACTGTAAGCATGATGTCCTCCCCTTCAGCTGTTCACGATGAAAAAGCAAGGGATGTGCCGCTATCTTGTCATGCATAAGCCACCCGAACTAGGCCACAAACAGCCCGATACCCGCTCGGCATTCTGTCCGGCGTCGGACAGCTTGTCTCGCGGTATCCGCTGAAACCAGCCGTGAGGGATGGTGCCCTTTTTCGTCACGCCGCCTTCTTATTGCGCTTGATTTCCTCCGTGTCTGCTAACGGCGGCTGCTCTTCTGAAGTCGCTGACGGCATGTCGGTCGGATGAGTACGCTCGGCAAAGTCTTCCGAGGAGGCAGGGTGAAGTTCCCACCTGTGCGTATCACGTCGCTCAATTTTAGCCTCCGGATCCAGCGGCTCGCTGTCCTCGTAATTGACGCCGACCGCGCGTCCGATTTCATCGACGATGTCCTGGTCCGGAGTCGGAGTGGAGCCGCCAACCGTTTCTTCACCGACCGAGGCCTGATCCCAGGCGGCATCAATGTCACCACCGGTCAGAACCGCGTCCGGCGGCACCGTGGTATCCTGCGTCGCCTGTTCATACCAGGGTATTTCTGTTTGTGCCTCTTCGGGCTCCTCCGTGTAGGCGGTCTCTTCATATTGACGAATCACTTGGTCCGCATCGATTTCCCTCTTGTTGTCTTTGAACTCTTCACTCATCAGGCTACCTCCTTCAGTAGGTTGGGTCCTGCGAAGCGGTTACAAAAATGCCACTCGATACTTCACCGCGCCGTAAAGCCGCCAGTACACGGCGTAGGGAGGGATGATCAAAGACGTGATGATCATTTCGGCGACATGTGACGGCCGATGCGTGGCGCCTATCAAACGCCGCACGCAAAAAGCCCCCGCCATAACCATCCAACTCATCCACAGCGCTGCGGCCATTGCGATGGCTCCATAGAAGAGGGCCATTCCTCCAAGGACGATCAAGCCCACTGTTACATAGTAGTTCCAGGGAGGCTCATGGGGATTGAAGCAGCTATAGAGAGTCGGATGCTTCTTATAGAGCAACGCATTGAACCGGTTCTGGCGTTGCAACGAGACACTGACGCCCCAGGGCGCCGGACGCACGGGATGCAGCACCAGGGCTTGCGGTTCTTGGACGATGGTGACGCCTTGTGCCAAGGCGCGAAACTGGAGGTCACTGTCTTCCCTCCAGGCCTCGGTGAAACGCTCATCAAAACCGCCTAGTGTCTCGAGTATGGCTTTACGGTAAAAGCAGTTCGCCGTCGCGCAGGGAGCCCGCTCCAGCCCGGCGACATTGCGTTCCCAGTCCGTGGGCTTGAAAGGCAGCGGGACGAGAATCCGCCCGGACACCGCTCCGACGTCTGCGCGGGAAAACGCCTCCAGCCCGGCAGCAAGCCAGTCCGGTTCGGGAATGCAATCGTCGTCTGTGAACGCAATGAGAGGAGATCGCCCGGCGCGCCACCCGACATTGCGCGCTGCCGCCGGACCGTGAGCCTGATTCGAGCACCGGTACACGACATCAAACCCCGGGCTCTGGCGGCTCCAACCACGTACCACGGCTTCTGTGGCTTCGTGCGGTCCGTCGTCCACGACGACAACTTCATACGAGCTGCGCGGCACTGTTTGCGCGGACAACGCCGCCAGACAGCGGTCGAGCAGAACCGGCCGATTCAATGTCGCGATGACGACGGAAATCTTCATGCCTGTTTGACCTCACCTTTCGTGACAAGAAACGGTCCGATAACCAGCGCATCGAGCGGCGAAGCAAAAAAGGCCGAAACCGCGTCGCGTGGCGTACACACGATCGGCTCACCGCGGATATTAAACGAAGTATTCACCAGCACGGGAACGCCCGTGCGTCGTTGAAACGCCTTGATCAGATCGTAGTACAGCGGATGCTGTGTCCGGTTGATCGTCTGCACGCGTGCAGTACCGTCGACGTGGCGTACGGCCGGTATCCGCATGGACTTGTCCGATCTGACGTCGAACACAAAGAGCATGAAAGGAGAGACTCGGGCGTCGGCAAACCAGTCGTCTGCCTCTTCTTCCAGCACGACGGGGGCTACCGGACGGAAATCCTCACGGTCTTTGATGTCGTTCAACCGATCCTGCATGGCAGAATTGAGTGGCGAGGCCAAAATGGAACGGGCTCCCAGCGCACGGGGGCCGAATTCCATCGCTCCCTGAAACCAACCGACGATGAGATCGCGCGCTAATAAATCCGCCGTTTCCTCGGGGATATTTTGCAGTTTCTTATGAGGGACTTTCGCTCTCCGGAGGAGCGCAACGATTTCCTGCTCCTCGTAGGCCGGTCCTAGGAAGACATGCTCCATCGTCGAGCGTCGCGCACCGGACGTGGGAGAGACTTGAGCGTCGATCCATAACGCGGCGCCGAGCGCCGTTCCGGCATCGCCGGCTGCGGGCTGCACCCAGACCTCTTCGAAGGGACTTGCAGACCGCACGCGTGCGTTGAGGACGCAGTTCAATGCCACTCCACCAGCCAGGCACAACCTTGATTCACCAGTTGACTTATGGAGCCAGGACGCAAGCTCGAGAGTGGTCTCTTCGAGAACATGTTGCAGCGATCGCGCCAGATTATAATGGCGCTGTTCGAGCGGCCCCCCCCGCACCCGGGGCGGACCGAATGATTCCATGAAGTTCAAAGGCTCCACCACATACTGACCTCCGCCGAGCAGACGGACGCTCTTCCGCAACGTCTGGACATACTCGGGCTTTCCGAAGGAGGCGAGCGCCATGACTTTGTACTCATCGCTCGAATGTAAGTACCCCAGGTAGGAAGTCACCTGTTCATACAGGAGACCCAGTGAGTGGGGCATCGTCACAGCCCCGTGCTCTGTCAGATCCTGTCCCTTCCCGACATGATAACTCGTGGTTGCCCGCTCGCCCCGGCCGTCAAGCGTCATCACCGCTGCGGCTTCATAGGGAGAAGCATGAAAGGCGCTGGCTGCGTGCGCCACATGATGGGGCACGTAATGCCAGCAGGCGGGACCCGAATCGGCAAGACCACTGCACCGTTCACGGAGATGATGCGGGACGCCGCTGGCGAGATGCCGGGGCGCATTGACGATGGCCGACAACGCGAGGGGGTCCCAGGGAGACTCCCACTCGTTGCTCTCGGAGCCGCTGCTATGGAGCGGAATAGGAATCTGCGATGCTCCTGCATGGCGGCCAAGCAGCAGAAAAGGATCGAAGGAATAGGCCACGTGATCGACGTCCGTCAATCGGATGCCGGCCTGCCTGACGCAAAACTCGATTGCGTGGAAGGGCAACTCGTAGGTGCTGAAAGGGATGGGACGCTTGCCGTGCTTGATACGGGTGAACCGCTCTTCCTCGGCAGCCGCGATCACGACGCCGTCGCGCACGAGACAGGCGGCCGGATCGTGAAACGCTGCATTGATACCCAACGTGTACACGGGTGTTCATTACCACGATGATGGAGTGAACGACTGGAACGAGGCTGCGGGCGACGCACTGCAATGCCCGCCGAAGCCCACACCTATCTGCAAGGCCTGCTTGGGATGATGCGTTCGCGGTCGGCAGGGTCTGCGATGCGTGCATTCGCCTCCCTTACCTCTTTGAGAAGAGCATCAAGTTCGATGGCCGCCCGATAGTCCTCTTCCCGCTCCGACTCCGACGTTTCGACCGTCCTCGGCTTGTTGATATTCTCTCGATTGCGAGGCTTCATGCGTTCGTTCCTCTATGTCCGATTGCGCCAGACTAAAACGGCAGAACGTCCGCAGAAACTGGCACATCCTCTAGTCAGCATCGGACGGTTGCCCTGGCCTCATCAGGCAGCTGCGCGTTTGAACGAGGGCCGAAACGTGTAGGTGTCTCCGTGAGTCAGGTAATGGATCCGATCGCTCAACCCAGCCGCCTGAACCTCCTGTTGAAAATCAGCTAATGACGACGTAAACACATCGTAGTCGTTGTAATGGATTGGAATCGCGTGGCGCGGGCGCACCAGTTGCACCAACTCCACGCCTTGCTTGGCGTCCATGGTCACCAGGAGGCCGAGCACCCGTGTCCCACCCAAATGCAGTAACGCGAGATCGATGTCCTCGTAGCGCCGAGGGATTTCTTTCAGGTCATCGAAGATAAGCGTGTCGCCGGTGATATAGAGGCGAAAGGGCGACCCGCCGATCGGTTCGAATTCGACCATACTGCCCATAACTTCCGGCATGACCAGTTCGGACAGCGGCGGCCCATGGCGGCCGGGCATTGATGTGACGCGCATTCGCATGTCGCCTTTTTCAACGGAGACGAAGGACCAGGTGTCGACGGGCTTCGAGTATCGGAAGCCCCGTTGCTGCAGTTCCTTCGCGGCTTCACGATTGGTAATAATTGGGATCGACTTATCGAGCTCACGCTCTGCGACCTGATCGAAATGGTCACCGTGAAAATGAGACAAGAGGATAAGATCCAATGGAGGAAGATCGCCGATCTCCATTGCCGGATCGGTCAATCTTGTGCTGTGCATCCCATAGCCGATCGACACCTGCTCGTGACGGTGAATGAAGGTCGGATCCGTCAGGATGGTGAGTCCGCCATAACGGATCAGGACAGTGGCATTGCCGATAAACTGGATGGTCCCCTCCTCCGTAGGCGCGACCCGTTCCTTCGAAGGTAGTATGAGACGCGTATCGGTTTTCATGACGTGTAGCCCCGGGAAATGGAGGTGGCAGACGACGGGTGCCTTAGCATGTTTTCCTCAGTCTTACGTTTCAGGTTCAGCTTCATGCGGCCCGAAGCACCAGGTCTTCCAAACGCTCATCCTCCGGTACAAGGGCCTCGTTAAGGAAAAACGTCGGTGTGCCTGTGACTCCGCTCCGCCGCCCAGACGCCACATCGTACATGACCCGTGACGCATGCACTCGACGATTCAGGTCCTCTTTAAAACGAACGAGATCCAACCGCGCGGCGTCCGCATAACGGTACAGATCATCAAGCTCCAACGCGTCTTGATGCTCAAACAACAGGTCATGCATCGTCCAGAATTGACCCTGACTGGCCGCGGCCTCGGCGGCTTCGGCAGCTTGTTGGGCCAGTGGATGCTTGTCGCCGAGAGGGAAATGCCGGAAGACGAAGCGTAACTGACCTTTCAGTCGAGTCCGCAAGTTCTTGAGCATCGCAAACGAATGCCCGCAGTAGGGGCATTCAAAATCGCAATACGCAATGACCGTGACAGGCGCTGAATCGGGCCCCAGGACATGATCGTCCGGCCGCAACGGCTCTGCTCGTCCGACGGATGCTCCGTTCATGCTGGAGCCTGCACCCGTCACACCTCGTCTCCGGCGGTTGAAGCAAGCATCTGAGCCATGCGTTCGTCACCGGGAATCTTCATATCTTCCGCTCCGCCGGCGAGCTCCGTTCCCCGCACTCGCATTCCGTGGTGATAGACGAGGTGGCCGCCATACCAGGCGGACACAGCCAAGCCTGCAGTGCCGAGGATCGATAGGAGGATCGGGAGCGGTCCCGCAGAACGCCGTCTGCGGCGCATCCATAAATTGACACCGGTGAGGGCCAGCAAGCCGACGTTCATGAGCCCATGGATGCGGCCTATCTCTTTGGCCTTACTGTCCGCTGGTATCGTGCGGTAATCGGCGGCACCTGCCGCGCCAGCAACAATTCCCCCGACGAAGCCGCCCATCATGGTGTAGTAGGCTGCATCCGCATAGGATTGATCGCGTGTCTTGGCGTGGAGCGCGTCGAGGACCAGACTGAAGGGCAGTAGACCGGCCGGCATCACGATGAGCTGGGGATGCAGCGGATGTCCTGTCAGCGTCACTTGTGGCATGCTCTCTTCCTCTCGTATCCAGTTCTTATCCAGTTGCGATGGATCAGCGATTGGTCTGCGAATAGGTCCCGGCTTCCATCGATTCCTTGAACCGCTGTAAGTCGTCGGCGATCTTGGCCTCCGGATCCTGTCCAATGAGTTTAGCCACCGCCGTGCCGAGCCGGCCTGCCAGCGGCTCATATTGCAACGTCACCGTCAGTCGGGTGCTCCCTTCTCCGCTCGACTCAAATTCCACGGAGCCGGCGTGATCGACATCGGCATCGTTCAACGACCGCCAACCGATCCGTTCATTTTCGACGTCGTTGATGATCTCGGCGTCCCATTCGACGGTCGGCAGTCCTGGCACGGTGTTGACCACCCAATGGGACAACCGGTCGCTGATCACATCGACTGATTTGAGATGACTCATAATGCGTGGAAGGTTATCGAGTGCACGCCAGAAGCGGTAGAGCTCAGGCGCTGGCCTCTTGATGTCGATTGATCTCCTCACCTTGGTGGCCTGTTCCGAGTGAACTTTTCGTCTGCCGAGGCGGTTGGTATCCTGCCTGCCGCCCATACTAATCCCCATAGCGCCGAACGCCGGGCAATATCCCGTAGCTGCTCGGTAGAGTAGACTGACGCCACCGACTGCCAGGGCGCCGCCGGCCAAAGATCGCCGGCGCATACCATCGATGATGAATCCCACACCAGCAATTGCTGAAAACAACCGTTGGAGATCGCCAATGTTCTGAGAGGTGTCGGCTCGCTCTTCCTGCCAATCAATGTCCTGCGTGTTTGTCCGATAGCGATATCGTTTGCCGCCTTTCCGTGCCATGAAATAACTCCCTCCACATTCGAACGGTTGACCAGGGACAACCCGTGTGATCACTTTGCCAATGGGATTGACCTTGCAAGACACAGACCTTTAGAAACGCTTGACCAGAGCGTCAAAAACCGAGCAGGCCTGCCGCAAAGGACATGGGCTGTAGAATCACTGTGATTTAGTCAGACAGACTGTCTTACGCTGGACACCTTTTCCAGGTTTTCTCTCCCCGGCACCATGCACTGACTCAGCCATAGCCCTTAGGCTATTCCCCAGGCCACAACGATCGTCCGAGGGACTAGCATGAAGTCATGCTGGATCCTGCAACGCTTCTCAGAAACTACTTGTTGTTTTTTATCCTTCCCTTATGGATGGCCGCGGGCCTCACCGATTACTTCTTGCACAAACGCACTCAGATTGAAGTAAACGCGGGGACGAAAGAATCGATTCTCCATGCCCTGCAGCTGAGCCAAGCGGGCATTCCCGTCATCCTGGCCCTCTTGCTGGAAATCAACGCGCTGATCTTCCTGGTCATGGTGCTTGCTTTCGTTCTGCATGAATTGACCGCACTATGGGACGTCAGTTACGCGTCGGCAAACCGCTACGTCAGTCCCTTCGAGCAGCATGTGCATAGTTTCA
This sequence comes from Nitrospira sp., assembly GCA_035716265.1. Classification (GTDB taxonomy): domain Bacteria; phylum Nitrospirota; class Nitrospiria; order Nitrospirales; family Nitrospiraceae; genus Nitrospira_C. Next base: position 5,052 of record DASTJX010000170.1, on the reverse strand, counting down.
TGGAAATTCTGCCCTTGATGGCCCTGTCGTTCGTGACCATCTTGTACTGGAATCAGTTTGTGGCTCTCATTGGCCTAGGACACGAACCGCCCATATTCGAATTGCAACCCAAGTCCAATCCTCTTTCGACCGGGTATCTCGCCGGACTGTTCGCGAGCATCCTGCTATTCGTAGTGCTGCCGTACGGCGAAGAACTTGTGCGCTGTCTGCGCGCTTCTCGATTACGGCACGTTCGCCAGAACATGAAGCAGACATTCCGGCCGTCACAGGCGGCCTAAGCTTAGGAGGAGAGGTTAAGATGACCCGCTTCATCGGTTTGATGACAGTGGCATTGGTGCACGGCATCCTTTATGGGTGTGCCTTGATGCAACAAGCCCTACCCGGCCTGGCAATGACCGACGCCGAGATGGTCGGCGTGCTAAACAGTATTTCCGAGGGAGAGGCCGAAGCGGCCAACCTGGCGAGACGCACGTCAACCACTTCCGATGTCCAGGCGTTTGCCGGACGGGTCCTCAACGAGCATCGGCAATTGACAGAGCAGAATAAACGACTCGCCCGGCAATTAGGCATCACCCCGCGAGAGCCCGCGCTGGCCTCCCAACTGAAGGCCAACCATCGAGAGGCCATGCATGATCTCGAAGGGAAGCTGGGATCGGACTTCGACCAAGCCTATCTGGAATATGCCATCACCCGGCACGTGCAGGCCTTCGGCCTGCTGGAGGCAGCTGCCGCATCGGAAGCGACCCTCCCGCTGCAACAAGAACTCATCCGAACGGGGCCTGATCTGCTTAGCCACTTATCGGCGGCTCGGGCATTGGAACGCCGACTCGTTGCGCAGGACAGTCAGGCCTCCGAATCGCGGTAGGTTTAAGCCGCCCGCTGATAGCGCTCTCGAATTTCCACCGCCTCCGTTCGCTGACTGAATCCAAAGTAGGCCGCGAGAGCGGCTGTGCCGGCATGCAGCCACACATCATGGCCGAAGAGCGGCACCAAGCCAAAGGTCGTATTCAGCACCGGAATCAACCCCATGACGGCCAGCCCTCCGTAGAGGAACGCGAGGGCACGGGCAAATTGTCGCGCAGCGCCCGTCGATCTTGAGGCGCCCCAGCCCCACCCGCCGATCGCCAGATGCACGAGGTTATGGAGCCAGTTGACCGGAAACAATCCCAGCAACAGACCGTACGCGCCATCCACGGTCAGATGCGGCACAGACAACGGTGGAGGAGACTTCAAACCGGGAATGAAGCCCAACACTCCAATGGTGACGAAAAGAATACCCATCACTTGAGCAAAGCTTCTGCTTGTCATGGTCTTCCTTTCAGGGCCCAAGAGCCTTCCATCTCAGGCAGCGGTGTGCCCGTTCATGAAGGCTTGGGCCTCAAGAGGACAGTTGGCCACTCAGGCCACACCGGCCTCTTTCATACAGATTTGCTCTAACCATTTGCGGAGAGCCGCGAGATGCCGATCTTCCTCTTCGAGTGCCGTTTGGAATCGGGCGGCCATGTCGTCCTGACCCATCTCACGGGCTACCTTGATGAGGAGCTGCCACCCGTCGTTATCGGCGAGTTCGGCGACGTGGATGGCGTGCAGGCTTTGCGCGATCGTCATACGCGGATCGGCAAGGATCTGCATAAGGCCGATTGAAGCCACTGCGTTCGTATCGGCCATTGGCGTAACGCACGTCGGATCCGCGCCCAACTCCCGCAACGCATCCCAGCACAGGCCGATATGAGCGGCTTCTTCTGCCCGGAAGTCCTGTAACTGATCCATCGACACGATCGTCGCCTCGTCTTTTCGAACCATGAACTTACCGATGAGGGAATCATACAGGCGGGTTCCGGTTCGCTCGAATGCCAGCCGGCCGCCTAGCTTGTCGATGAGCACCTCGGCATGTCGGCCCATGAGCTTTTGCATTCCCGATTTGGCGACCCCTTTCACCGTACCGGGGACCGGAACCGACCCTATCGGATCCGCGTCCTCCAGGTAAGGCATCCGTAAATCGGCCAGATCCTGTTCCGTGCCCTCGGAACTGGGTGGAAACTCTCTCACTGCCTGAAGCATTTCTTCGACCCCTTCAGGGGCCATATCCGTACCGCTACGATTCATGCCCATGGATTGCGGAGATTTCATGGTGCCTCCTTTGCGATTTGACTGGCGCGGGCCGCGCCGCCTCGATGGTGCAGATGGTTTGTTTTGCCGCGTCGTGACCTTCGCCCGACTGCGCGACTTTCCGGATTTCACGCGGCCTCCTTGAGGCTCCGGTCGGCAACCAGTTCGCCGCCGGGACTCCATCGCCATCCGGCTGCAACGGTTTCAGTCGGTGAGCCGTCCGCATTCATCTGCTGACGGTACTTGCGCGACCGCTCCGGCTCCTGATTTTTGTTCACGAATTGAGCGCCGTCTGCCCGGAGGTCCACTTCCTCCCTCAGCACCTGACGGACATATTCGCGATTGCTTTTATAGGCGATCGGCTCTGGCAGCCTCTCGGGAAGAAATTCAGATGGATCACGCCGCTCAACGTCCTTGCACACCTGAATGGCAAAACTCAGGTGGCCCAGTTCGTAATCCAAGAACCGCTCCCAAATCGCTTTCACCTGAGGATGATCTTCCTGCTCGGCGCAACTGTAATAGTTGTACACTTCGTTCGCCTCATGGAGCAGCCATTTTTCGATCCAACTTTCGGTTGGATCGATGATCGACTCATACTGCGTGACATGTTGCTCCTCGATCGAAGCGATCTCTGCGTACAATTGACGGGCGAGCGGATCGGCAAACCACGGGCCATAATGCATGTAGTAGTCGTGCGTCTGGTGCTCGCCGGAGAGGATGGTATAGGCATGCAATTTCGTGAGCGGATGGGCATTGCGCTTGTCGTAGGGATTGCGCAAATCATCGAGCGGGTCGCGATGCTCGTCGGCCGTCGGCCGGCCCGGCACAATGTCGGTGTAGCCCTGGGTAATGGTGTTGGCATCGATGCCTTGGAGGCGGTCGAGCAAGGCGGCATACCGATACAGATGGTCAAAGTCCTCGAGCAGCCCGAATCGCAGCACTTGCGCGATATAAGGATCTGGCTCAGCCTGCGCGAGCGCCGCGGTCACCTCGATGGCGACCTGTTCGTATCCGATGGTGGTTTCAAGCGGCGACTGGTCAGCCGGCAAGAGCCAATTGACGACCGTCTGTTGATGTTGCTCTTTCCGTCGCACACGAGCGAGTGAGGCCTGCAGTTCCTGATTGTTCATTCGCGCGCAGGCGTGGCTGAAACGGATGGTTTCGGACTCAATGCCGTTCATGAGGATGATGCGCACACGGGTGAAGGCATCGACATTGAGCTTACTGATTGGCTTAGGGACCAAATCCTTCCAGGTGAACTGTTGCTTATCGAGCGGAGTACCCTTGTCGCGCAACAAATCGATGGCCATGTAGAAACTCCTTTCAAGGTTGATATACAGATTCTTGATGGCTTTCCGAATGCTAGAGAAAAGCACAAAGACCGCGCGAACTATCTCGCGGGGTGATACCAGTCCCAACAGCGGGCTGATTAATTCACGGAATGGAGTGCATTACGCAGCAAGAAGGAAACTCAATCCGCTTCTTCCATGTTTCATCATACCCTTCGGTGGGTCAGAATCCGACTGGTGGCGACCCTCGCGGTGGTGGAGATCGCGCCCGAGTTTGAAGTATCAAGGGGAGAATGATCTGGGGCCGTGGTGCGGTATCTCATTCACCACAGCCCCTTATTGCGATTGCGTCTACCGCGCAGGCGCGACTTCAGGCGTGGCGATCTCTAGCACGTACCCTTGATCGTCCATTAATAAGACGACGTCCTGCCCCGGCTTCAGCCGGTCCAGCTTTTCAAGCGGAGGACGGAACGGCACTTCCCTCTCCTTGCCCGCTTCAGCAATTTTTAACTTTCCCTCGCCGCCCTGCCCTTTGAAGACGGCCTTCAGTTGCTCATGCGCGCCTTTAATCCGAGCTTTGTTGTTCTGCCCCGATTCTCGGACCGCTTCGGCGCTGGCAAGCTGTGCATCAACCAACTGCCCGCTCTCATCGGCCAAGAAATAGGCATCGACCCCCACCGGAATTGCCGAGAGCTTTCCTTTCGCTCGTTCGGTTACCATCAACGTCTTGGTTCCATCCTGGGTTTCAATCACCGCCTTGTCCAATCCCACTGTGAGCGGCGTAGTCAAACGACCGCGCAAGACCTGATGGTCGGACCGCTCATTGGGATGGTGATAATCGACCACGGCATTGTGGTCATTGAGTGTGACAATAATCTGTTGTCCCACCTCAAACGTCTGGCCTTTCACCTGGGCGGGCCGGAGCGGCACGTAGAGAGACTTGACGTTCCCGATGTCGATTTCCATTTGGTTACTGCGAATCGACAGAATGCGGCCGGTGACAAGGCGATTGCCAGGTAACTGGCTCTGTGTTGGTTCAGTGACGACCTGCTCTTTCTGTTCCCCTAGCTGTTGCCCTTCCGGCGATGCGCTCGAGGTCCCTCCCATTGCAGATGAATTCATGCCCTGCAGCAAGAAGAGCACACTAATCACGATCAGTTTGCACTTTGCACCCATTGCACACCCCCCTTGTTGTGTCATGGATCTCCTTCCGTTAGTCGAGCAAGTGTTGGACCAATCGTCAGCTTCATGCGAAGCCGAAAACGGCCCCCTGTCTCTGTGTTTCGAACACTCGAGCCTCTAGGCAACACCCGAGTCGTTCAGACAACGTGTCTAAGCCCTGGACAGGATGTGCCGGAGGGGAAATGACAGGTACCCTCAGAGCTGAACCGCCAACCCTGTCGCGGGGATAATTGTATGGCCTATGCCGAGGAAACAGTTTCTGGCGAAAATGGCGCTCCACAATCCATCTTCCCATGATGGCATCGCTGCTTGGGTAACGGATGCCTGACGCCCGTTGATGGATCGGCACCTATGAGAAAGCTGCTTACCGAGACTCCTGTGATTCGTGCAATAACGCCGTGGTCTTTCCATCGAAGTGGTCATCGTGGTCCGCTTCCGCCTCTTGCTTCGTCCGATGGACGACCCCGTCCTT
>DASTJX010000169.1:0-3337 GCA_035716265.1 Nitrospira sp. | reverse complement strand
TGCGGCTCGCGAAGCTTGGCTTTACGCAGTCCTATAATTATTTCCCCTGGCGCACCACGAAGTCTGAGCTGACGCAGTACTTCACTGAGCTGACGCAGACCGACATCCGCGAATACTTTCGCCCGAATCTTTGGCCCAATACGCCGGATATTCTTACCGAGCAGCTGCAGCACGGCGGCCGGCCGGCGTTCATGTCTCGCTTCGTCTTGGCGTCGACGCTCGGCGCGAGCTACGGCATCTACGGTCCCGCATTTGAACTGGGAGAACGCGTGCCTCGGGAAGCGGGAAGCGAGGAGTATCTGCATTCAGAAAAATATGAGATCAAACAGTGGGATCTTCGCCGAGACGACAGCCTCAGCGAGTTTATTGGCCACGTCAATCGCATCAGGCGCGAAAACCCAGCCCTGCAAGGCGACTGGAATCTGCATTTCCATGAAGTGGCAAACGACCAATTGCTGTGTTACAGCAAGCGGACGTCGGACGGGACGAACGTCATCCTGGTCGTCGTCAACTTGAGCCCTTACCACGTGCATTCAGGGTGGCTCGAGCTGGATTTAGCGTCGCTTGGCGTCGAACCAGACCGTCCATTCCAAGTTCAGGACCTGCTGACGAATGCGCATTATCTGTGGCAGGGACGGCGCAACTATATCGAGATCAACCCACATTCCGCTCCAGCCCATATTTTTCGCATCAAGGGAAAGGGACACAGCGAGCGGGATTTCGACTATTACTTTTAACAGAGACCGTGTCTTCACTGTGAAACGATGTTAACTGCCAAGCATGACTGGGGACGCCTGTTAGAGGGAGACGGCGCAGCGGACCTGATGCGTGCTTTGCCGGATATTCTGCAGACGCGGCGTTGGTTTGGGGGGAAGGCCCGCCGGGTCGCCGGGGTCCGTATTGTGGACTCTATTGCGGTCCCTTTCGATTCGAGCTCAATCCTTCTCTTGCTCGGTGTGGAGTATCGGGATGCCGGGACGGAGATCTATAGTTTTCCGGTCACGGCGGTATTCGGAGAGGACGCTGAACGCGTTCGGAGGGAAATTCCGCCAGCCGCTATCGTTCCGTTCGTGCTCAAAACGAACGGCACGACCGGCACCGGGATCTTGTACGATGCGCTTTGGAATCGGGTATTCACAACCGAGCTGTTGGCCGCTCTTCGCAATGAGGCTCGATTTCAAGGGGCTGTGGGAGCTGTCAGGGCTTCAGTGACGGCTGCCTTCAAGGATCTCGTGCCAATAGGAACCCGTCTGGACCCTCGTGTCATGGGGGCAGAGCAGAGCAATACGTCGGTGGCGTACGATGGGCAGGTCATCTTGAAACTGTATCGACGTCTTGAGGAGGGGATAAATCCCGACCTCGAGATCGGCCGTGCATTGACGCGGATGCAGTTTCCTTTCGTGCCGGCTCTCGCCGGTGCCCTTGAGTACCAGAGTCCGTCGCGAGAAGTTTCGACGCTTGGAGTGTTGCAACGATATGTCGAGAATGCCGGCGATGCCTGGACGTGGAGCCTTGAGGCGGTGAAGGAATTTTTCACGCGCGTTAGTTCCCGGAGTCCGGATAACCATGCGACGGGCGATACATCCTCCCTGCTCCAGCTGACAGGTGAGCCGTATCCGGCGCGGGTGTGCCACCTCATGGACGGATATCTCGAGTCGGCGGAGCGGTTAGGACAGCGGACGGCGCAGCTTCATCTGGCGCTCAGCCGGGTGCAGGATGACCCCGCCTTTGCGCCAGAGCCGCTCACACCCGACTACCGACAGGGACGATACGAGGCTGCCATGCGAGGTGTGGCAAGCGCACTAGCACTCCTAAAGGACCGAATGAACTTGCTTCCAACCGGTGCGCAAGAGCAGGCCGCTCATCTCTGTGGGCTTCGTCCTGCGCTCGAGGACATCTTCGGCGCCTTCCGAAACGTGAACACTCCAGTTTCACTGATCCGTTGTCACGGCGACTATCACCTGGGTCAAGTCTTGTTTACCGGAGCCGATTTTGTGATTACCGATTTCGAAGGAGAGCCTGCGAGGCCGCTCGCCGAACGCCGCATGAAGCGTCCGCCTCTGGTAGACATCGCCGGCATGGTCCGGTCATTTCAATATGTCCCGTTCGCGTTCCTGAAAGGCGCAGGACTCCCGCCTTCGCCTTGGTGTCAATTTTGGTCGGATGGGGCATGTGTCGCATTCCTCAAAGGCTATCTCAGCGCGGCGGCCGGATCAGAATTATGGCCGCGAACGAACGAAGGCGTTGGTCTGTTATTGGATGCGTATGTCGCTGAGAAGGCCCTCTATGAATTGCAGTACGAGCTCAATAACAGGCCCGATTGGGTTGACATACCGCTCCATGGTCTCTCGGCGATGCTCAAAATGAGAGAACAAAGCCAAAGGTGATCACTTGCAGACGCGGCGACTCGAGGTAAGGAGTCACCATGACGAAAATTCAGTTTACACCCAGGAAGTCGGGTAAGGAGATGACCTTGCTTACCAAAGATGATTTGTATCTGTTTAACGAAGGCACGCACTTTCATTTATACGAGAAGTTAGGAGCACATCCGTTGGAGTCGGAGGGAACGAGAGGAACGCATTTTGCCGTATGGGCACCGAATGCAGAGCACGTCTCAGTCATCGGGAACTTTAACAATTGGCAAAAAGGCGCCCATGCCCTTTCGCCCGTGAAGGCATCCGGCATTTGGCAAGGATTTCTGCCAGGCGTGGACAAAGGCGCTCTTTATAAGTTTCACATCCGAGCTCGCGGCGGCTACGAAGTCGATAAGACAGACCCGTTCGCCTTTTTTAATGAAATTCCTCCCAAGACCGCCTCGATTGTTTGGGATTCGCGCTATACGTGGCGTGATCAGTCCTGGATGGAACACCGCAGCTCGCAGAACAGTTTGAATGCCCCGATCTCTATTTATGAAATGCATCTCGGATCGTGGAAACGAGTTCCTGAAGAAGGGCATCGGTCGCTGAGCTACCGGGAAGTGGCGGAATCCCTGCCGGGCTATCTGGAGCAGATGGGGTTCACCCATGTGGAGTTCCTGCCCATTATGGATCATCCATTTTTTGGTTCATGGGGATATCAAACGACGGGATACTTCGCGCCGACTGGGAACTACGGCACGCCACAGGATTTCATGTATCTTGTCGATGAACTGCACAGGCACGGCATTGGCGTCATCCTGGATTGGGTGCCGTCCCATTTCCCCACCGATGAGCACGGACTGAGCTATTTCGATGGTACCCATCTCTTCGAGCACGCGGATCCTCGCCAGGGCTTTCACCCTGATTGGAATACCTACATCTTCAACTACGGTCGCAACGAGGTCAGGAGCTTTCTGATC
>DASTJX010000168.1:0-11173 GCA_035716265.1 Nitrospira sp. | reverse complement strand
CTTCATAGCCGGAAGGCCTCGCCCCGTTGCACACCTGGACTTCTCCTCCGTATCGCAGTATCGTGGACGAATCTGCTCGAGCGAGGAGAGCCATGCGCTGGCAGGGCCAACGTCAAAGCGAGAATGTGGAAGACCGGCGCGGATTCGGCCCGGCGAGAATCGGCGGAGTCGGTGGACTCGGTCTCGGCGGCATCGTGCTGGTGCTGGCGGTCAGCTATTTTACCGGCATGAACCCACTGACGCTTATCGACCTGATGAGCGGAATCCAAGGCACCACGACGGAGCCGCCCGTTGAGTCAGTGCCGACGGGTCCCATGAAGGACGAGATCGGTCAGTTCGCGTCTGTCGTGCTCGCCGACACTGAAGATACCTGGCAGCAGCTGCTTCCCAAAGCAGGAGGTCATTACGAAAATCCACGCCTCGTGTTGTTCACAGGCGCGGTGCACTCAGCCTGCGGCGCGACATCCTCGGCGGTGGGGCCGTTTTACTGCCCGCAGGATCGGAAGCTCTACCTCGATGTCTCGTTCTTCAAGGAAATGTCCCAACGGCTTGGCGCCCCTGGAGATTTTGCCCAGGCGTATGTGATCGCCCACGAGGTCGGCCACCATGTCCAGAATTTGCTCGGCATTGCCGAGAAAGTCCATCAGCTTCAGCGTCGGGCCGGGAAAGCCGAGGGGAACGCCCTGTCTGTTCGACTGGAGTTACAGGCCGATTGCCTTGCCGGTGTCTGGGGCTACCATGCCAACCGTGAACGGAGGTTGATCGAGCCGGGCGACTTCGAAGAGGGGCTTGCCGCAGCGGCGGCCATCGGAGACGATCGCTTGCAGCACATGTCTCGCGGGTACGTGCAGCCGGAAAGCTGGACACACGGCTCCTCTCAACAGCGGAAGACGTGGCTGCGCAAAGGGCTGGACACCGGAAATCCCGAGGCCTGCGATACGTTTTCGTCAAATCAGCTGTAATCCAGGAGACATGCATGATCGAAGAAGACGCCTGTTCCTCTGCCGCCTCTGCACCGTCGGGCTGGGAGGCGGTGCTGGCGGATCCCCCCTGGGCAACAAGATCGTTCCTCGCCGGCGCAGTGGCCACGATTGGCGGGTTGGCGTCATGGATTGCGAACTATACGTCGCCGACCGTCGCTCAACTCGGCGGAAGCTATCTTGGCGGATATCTCATCGGGTGGGCGTTTCGCCGTTTTTTGAAAATGGCGGCGATGATGGTGGCCGTCGGTCTGGCGGTCATCGGTGCGATGAAGTCGACCGGCTGGGTGGATGTGGATTGGAACGCGGTTGAGGCTCAGGTTTCTCAGACCGTTCAATGGCTTTATGGCGAAGCCCAAGGTGTGAAAAACCTCTTGGCAGGCTTCCTTCCATCAGCCGGTGCAGCGGGAGCGGGATCGTTTTTCGGCTTTCGGAAGAAATGAGCAAGGGCAGATGCTCCCGGAAAGCTAATCGGCAAGTTTTTGTTTGAGTTTCTTCTCCGCTTTGCCGAAGCCTTCGGCAGTCTTGTCGGCAGCCTTCTTCAATTTCCGCTCCACCTTTTCAGGCACATGCTTATCTTCGATCTTCTTCGCGGTTTTCTTGATACCGTCCGCGATTGCCTGGCCGATCTTCTTGGCCCCTTCACCGACCTTTTCCGAAAAGGATGCCTCGCCCGCGCCATCCGACTCCGCCCCGGACACAATCCCGTAACTCAGCACGGCAAGAACCAGGGTCCAGGCGCATACTGTGGTAACTGACCGTCTCATGGTTCCCCTGTCATTGATAATCTCGGCTTATTATACTGTGCGACATGGGCTTCATACAGTGAAAGGATGATTCATGTCTCGTCGCCCACATTACCGTCATACGTGTCTCCGATCGGGGGTGATCCTTCTTGCCTGCCTGCTCGTAACCTCTCATGCCTTGGCCGCCGAAGACACACGTTCCGATGCCATCGAGCGTGCGAAACGAGCCACCCTCGGCATTTTAGAAGACACGCAAGATCCCCGCACTCCGGATAAGCCGGGCAAGATCAAGATCCGCGGCACCGGATTCCATTTGCATGACGGCTATATCGTCACGGCGAAACACGCGGTGGAGAAAAACAGCCCGTCCGGTCCGATGGTACCGAAGGTCATTCATGTTCTGACGACTGATCTTCACGAAGTCGTCGCTCAGATCGTTGGAGAGAGCGCCTATTTGGACGTCGTGGTGTACCGTCTCAATCAACAGGACCGCCACCTGCTGCCTGTCGGGGCTCCCTTTGCCGTGGAAACGCCCCTGGTCGGCAGCGAGGTCTTCACGGTGGGGTATCCGATGGGATGGGGTCCGACAATGGCGTTCGGTCGTATCGGCAATGCCAACACCTTTCTGCAAACGGTCGAGACGCGGCTGCTGCAAGCCGATCTTGCGGCATGCAGCGGCAATTCCGGAGGTGCACTCTTCAATGTCGGGGGAGAAGTCGTTGGCATCATGCATGCCGTGATCCAAACGGACAAAGATGAAAGTCACGTGTACTGCAGTCAAATGGCGTTTGCCATCCCCGGCACTTTAGCCGCAAGGATCGTGATGGCCGCCATTGACGGAAAACCGCTGGCTTTCTCAAAACTGGGCATTCACATGACGGCAGTGAAGGACGGCACGAAGTGGAGGATTGCCGTGAGGGATGTGGCAGAGCCGGCGAAAAGCGCAGGCATTCAAAAGCATGACATCCTATTGGCGATAGAGGACACGGAGATTCTGGATGCCGCGCATTTGAAGAATTATCTGATCGAACGAACGGTTCCCGGCCAGCGGGTGGCCGTTAAAGTGCGTCGCGCCGAGGCAGATCTGACCTTTACCGTGACCCTGACAGGGGGCTAGAGCGGACCTGCCACCTTTTGATGGTGGCTGTCCCCGTTCAGGAAGAGCAGCCGGCAGCAACCGGGTAGGGGACAGTCGCCGGAAGGGCGACAGTTCCCGTTTCCAGAAACGGGACGCGCACCAGATGAGCCGAGGCTCCATCATCAAAAGACAAGGGGCAGGCACCGGTGGTGCGCCTCAGCCAGTCCCTTAGCCGGGCAACGCCTGGTACCAGCCGTTGGCACATGCCAAGGCGACCGGACAATCGAACAGATCGCTCAGATGTTTCTCTGACAACACCGCCTCTTTTTCTCCGTCTTGAAGGACCTTCCCTTTCTTTATCAAGACGACTCTTCCGATCTCCGGCGGTATTTCGTGAATATGGTGCGTCACGAGCAGAACGGTTTTCCCTTTCCGCATGTATCCTCGAACAAGATCCAAATAGTGAAAGGTTGCCGTCAGATCAAGCCCGCTCGTCGGCTCATCGAGTACAAGGACTGATGGCCCATGAACGAGAGCACGGGCGAGCAGACAACGCCGCTGTTCGCCGGTTGACATGGCGGCATACCGCCGGTCGGTCAGAAAACCGATGCCCAAATCTTCCATCACCGAATGGGCCCGGGCAAGGTGGGCATAGGAAATTTCCTGATGGCCATAGATCCCGATGCTCGCATAATACCCTGACAACACGACTTTCAAGCCGGTCACTTGCTCCATATACTGATGCTGGAGATCGTGCGAGACCATTCCCAGACGCCTCCGGACGTCCCAGACGTTCCACTGCTCCTCGCCGAACAGCCGGATGGACGTCGCCTCATTTGGCACCGCGTGCACTTCCCCTGCCAGCAGTTTCAGAATTGTAGACTTCCCTGCCCCGTTAGGGCCCAGGACCGCCGTATGCTGGTCTTCCTCAAGTACAAATGAGAGGTCCTCAAAGACACAGGTATCACCGCGGTAGATGGTCGCGTGCTTGATGTCGAGGATGCGGCCGTCGTAGGAACTCGGGGCTGTCATGCCGTATGGGTAAACCGAAGAAGGCTCAAACAGGGAACAGACTCAAACAGGGAACAGACCTTGTGAGCCGGGTGCGGCAGAGGACCGCGTTCGACATCGCAAGATGTCAGGCTTCGTGCGGTTCTGGATTCACCTTCGCGATCGGCTTTCCCTTGCCGCCGGAGGGCGAAACGACAACCGATCCTCCGATTTTTGGAGTCACGGTCTTGACCCCTGCATTTTGTGCCCGATGAAGCAGCGCGTGATCCATGAGCACCAGTGCCATCATGGCCTCCGCAATGGGAGTGGCGCGGATGCCGACACAGGGGTCATGGCGTCCGTTCGTCTCAACCGTGACGGGATTGCCCTGCTTGTCGATGGAGCGGCGGGAGACCCGTATGCTCGAGGTTGGCTTGATGCCGATCGTGACGACGATATCCTGACCGGTCGAAATACCACCCAGGATGCCTCCGGCATGATTCGTGACGAAACCTTCAGGCGTCAGTTCGTCGCCATGTTCTGAACCCCGTTGCAGGACGGAGGCGAACCCTGAGCCGATTTCCACAGCCTTCACCGCGTTGATGCTCATCATCGCTGCCGCCAGTTCCGCATCCAGCTTGGCATACACTGGCGCGCCCCACCCGACCGGAACATGCTCGGCCACAGTTGTGATCCTGGCGCCGACCGAATCGCCGGACTTCCTCAGCTCATCCATGAACGCCTCGAGTGTCGCGACGACCTCGGCATTGGGGGCGAAAAATGGATTGCCGGTGACCGCCTCCCATGTTTTGAACGGAACCTGGTGTGGGCCGAGCTGGCTCAGGCAGCCGTGAATGAGGACGCCGTACGTCTCCCTGAGCCACTTCCTGGCAATGGCAGCCGCGGCAACACGCACGGCGGTCTCGCGCGCAGACGCACGACCCCCGCCGCGGTGATCCCGGATTCCATATTTCTGCCAATACGTATAATCGGCATGACCGGGACGAAACGTATCGATGAGCGTCCCATAGTCTTTGCTCCGAGCATCTTCGTTGCGGATCAGCAACGCCACCGGTGTTCCCGTCGTCTTTCCTTCAAAGACGCCGGAAAGAATTTCCACCGCATCGGCTTCCTGCCGCTGCGTCACATGGCGCGACGTACCGGGCTTGCGGCGATCCAGGTCCTGTTGGATGTCCTGAGCGGAAAGCGCAAGCCCAGGAGGGCAGCCATCAACGACACAGCCGATCGCGGGCCCGTGGCTCTCGCCAAACGATGTGACGGTGAAAATGTGACCGAACGTATTGCCGGCCATGGCGGGGAATTCCTCCCTCGATCTACTCCAGCCTCGATCTACTCCAGAAGATCGAGCTTGATCCGCAACTCCTTCAACTGATCGGCTCCGACCGGTGACGGCGCGTCCGTCAGCGGACATTGAGCGCGTTGCGTTTTTGGAAACGCAATGACGTCGCGAATGGAATCGGCGCCCCCGAGCAGCATGATCAGCCGGTCGAGGCCGAAGGCGATGCCGCCGTGCGGAGGCGCTCCGTAATCCAGAGCATCGAGCAAGAACCCGAACTTGGCCTGCGCTTGCTCCTTGCCGATTCCCAGGAGGTCCAGTATGCACAGCTGTACATCACTGCGATGATTGCGGATGCTGCCTCCGCCTATTTCGTTGCCGTTGAGGACCATGTCGTACGCCTTGGCACGCACGTTCAGCGGGTCCGAGTCCAGCAGGGCCACGTCCTCGTCGAGGGGAGCGGCAAAGGGATTGTGCATGAAGATGTAGCGCTTTTCTTCCTGCGAATAATCGAGCAAAGGAAAATCGGTGACCCAGAGGGGCTTCCACGCTGTCTTGTCGATCACACTCAACTCTTCCCCGAGCAGCAGCCGGATGCGGCCCAACACGTCGTGAACGACGGCGGGGGTGTCCGCCCCGAACAGCACCAGGTCGCCGGGCTTGGCTTCCGGCAAGGCGGCAGCAAATGCTTTGGCATCCAGGAATTTTGCAATGACCGAATCCAATTGCCCATCGCTTGCCACCTTCAGCCACGCCAGGCCCTTGGCCCCGAAGCTCCTGGCGGTTTCTCCTAGGGCATCGATCCGGCTGCGTGGGATGCTGCTCCCGCCTTTGACGATGAGCGCCTTGACGATCTTTCCCTTTCCGGCCGCTTCGCGAAACACTTTGAACTCGCTCGTCCCGGCAAAGGCCGTGACGTCGTACAGCGGCATGTCGAATCGGAGGTCTGGTTTGTCCGTTCCATACTTCCCCATTGCCTCCGCATACGACATCCGGGGGAACGGGGTCGGCAGCTGGACGCCACCCGCTTCGCGAAACACCATCACGATCATCCGTTCCATCACACTCATGACCTGCTCACGATCCACGAAGGACATTTCAAGATCGATCTGGGTAAATTCCGGCTGTCGATCGTTGCGTAGATCTTCGTCCCGGAAACAGCGGGCAATCTGGTAGTAGCGATCCACACCGCTCACCATCAGCACCTGTTTGAAGAGCTGCGGCGACTGTGGCAGGGCAAAAAACTGTCCGGGATTGACGCGGCTCGGCACCAGATAGTCGCGCGCACCTTCCGGCGTGCTTTTCGTCAGAATCGGCGTTTCAACTTCCAGGAATCCATCCGCATTCAGGAAGCCCCGCGTCGCCTGCATGATTGCGTGCCGCAAGCTCAACAGCCGTTGCATTCTCGGCCGGCGTAAGTCGAGATACCGATACTTCAAGCGGATGGCTTCCGTGACTTCCGCATCGTCCTCGATGACAAATGGAGGTGTCTTGGCCTCGTTCAAAATCTCCACGGCATCCGCAAAGACTTCAATCTCACCGGTCGGCAGATTGGCGTTCCTGGACTCATCCGGACGGGCCGTCACTGTTCCGGTCACCGATACGACGCACTCGCTCCGTAGGGTATGGGCGGCCTTGTGCACGGCGGCATTGCGCTCCGCGTTGAAGACGACTTGCGTGATACCGGTCCGGTCTCTCAGGTCGATAAACAGTACCATTCCGTGATCGCGGCGGCGCTGCACCCACCCGTTCAACACGACAGTCTGGCCGACATCGGACCTGTTCAACTCTCCGCACCGGTGCGTTCTGCTCTTCACGTCACGCTCGCTTTCTTCACCGGACAATGAAAAAGTCCACTGTGCTCCGCCCGGCGAATCTTTCTCACCCGCCCCACCCCGATTGCTTCGCAACCTTTTGCCCGGGACGCGCCTTTCACCAACCTTCGTTCTCGCATCGCTCGGTCTGCTGCGGTTGAGCCTGCGGACAGACGCGATGCTGCGCGTCGGGGTCGGGCGGGTGAGACAGCCGCCTTTTTGATCGTCCGAGCCATACAGACCGAACAATCGCCTATCATCGATTCACCGATGATGGTGCTCGGCCACGACTTTTCTTTATCTTCGTTGAACGCGCCCATCCTGAGCGCCTCGGTCGCCTCCTGGACGGTCGAGCCGGTTCCGCTACCCCTTGGGCGAGTGCCACCCGCTCATCGACAAGCTCGCGCAATGTATTCGCCTCGCGATCGGTCAAGAACCGGAAATCGCCCGGCGCCAAATGCCCCAGGGAGAGCGGTCCCATTCTGATCCGCATCAGTTTGATGACCGGATGACCGACCGATTCGAGCATCCGCTTAACTTGGTGTTTACGTCCCTCGCGGATAGTAATCTCCAGCCAGGAGTTCGCCTCGACCTTTCGGACCTTCTTCACCTGCGCCGGGCTCGTCATCCCGTCCTCCAGCCTCACACCCTGTTCCAACTGAGCAAAGTCTTCATCCGTCAGCACACCCTTCACCTTGATGAGATAGGTCTTGGGCACATGGTAGCGTGGGTGGAGCAGGGCCTGGGCAAGATCTCCGTTGTTCGTCAGCAGCATCAGTCCTTCGCTGTCGAAATCCAACCGACCGACTGGAAACACACGCACGGATACGCCACGCAGGTAATCCTTGACGGTGGTGCGCCCTCCCGGATCGTCGAGCGTCGACACGACATTCTTGGGCTTGTTGAGCATCAGATACACAAACGGCTGTGCTGCGCTAAGATGCTTGCCGTCGACTTTGACGTGATCCCGTTCCGGATTGACTCGGGTCCCCAGCTCCGTAACGATCTTTCCGTTAACCATCACTCGACCAGCGGCGATCAAGCCCTCGGCTTTTCGCCGAGACGCGAGGCCGGTTCCGGCAATCAACTTCTGAAGTCTGATTTCCATTTCCCCTCTCTCATGGGCGGCCCGATTGGTCTCAAACGCGTGCGCGCTCTTCTCACCCACCCGCCTTAGTTGCGCCGGGACGCACCCTTTACCCAAGTGCGCACCGCCTATAAATGTTGCCTCTAAATGTTGCCTCCTCGGGGCGGGCTGGGTTGGTCTCCCACTGCGCGCTTGGACGAGCACCCGCCACCCTAAAAATACAATGGATCCCGTGTGCGCGTTCGGCGAGCGCGGGAGATCTACCAGCCCTACGCCCCTCTCCCCGCGTGGGCGTTGGGCGAGCACAAGAGACCAACGGGCCAACACTCACTCTTTCCCCGAGCACACGGACTGATGACCAGGCTGATCATCTCTATTCCCATTCGATGGTGCTCGGCGGTTTCGAGCTAATATCGTAGACCACGCGGTTTACGCCTTTCACTTCGTTGATGATTCGATTGGACATCCGGCCGAGGACCTCGGTGGGAATCTTCGCCCAGTCGGCCGTCATTCCGTCCAAGCTCGTCACGGCGCGAATCGCCACGACATTCTCATACGTCCGCTGATCGCCCATCACGCCGACTGTTCGGATGGGGAGCAGCACCGCAAACGCCTGCCAAATGTCGCGATAGAGGCCGGCGCTTCGGATTTCTTGATCTACGATCGTCTCTGCCGCACGTAAAATGACCAGCCGCTCCTTCGTCACGGAGCCGAGCACTCGAATCGCCAACCCGGGACCGGGAAACGGCTGGCGCCAGATGATCTCATCCGGCAAGCCCAGCTCTTTTCCCAACACCCGCACTTCGTCTTTGAACAATTCACGGAGCGGCTCGATCAGCTTGAGCCTCATCCGCGCCGGCAGTCCTCCGACATTGTGATGAGTCTTGATCGTCGCAGAAGGGCCTTTGAAGCTGACGCTCTCAATGACATCCGGATACAACGTGCCCTGGACTAAATACTTGACGCCCTTCAGCTTCCGGGCCTCGACCTCGAAATTCTTGATGAACAGACGCCCGATGTTCTTGCGTTTTCTTTCAGGATCCGTCACGTTTTTTAATCCCGCCAGGAACTCTTCAGTCCGATCGAGCATGCGGAGATTCAGATGCAGCTGTGAGGCGAAGGTCTTCTGCACCTGATCGCGCTCACCCGCTCTAAGAACCCCGTTATCGACAAAGATGCAGGTGAGCTGATCGCCGATCGCCCGATGCGTCAGGGCCGCGGCCACCGATGAATCCACGCCACCGCTCAACGCACAAATGACGCGCTCACTGCCCACCTGCTCTCGGATCTGTTTGACCGCCGTTTCCACATACGACTGCATGGTCCAGGTCGGTTTGCTGCCGCAAATCTGATACACAAAGTTTCGAAGCAACTGGGCGCCTTCCGGAGTATGGGCGACTTCGGGATGGAACTGCAGGCAGTACACCCGCCGTTTGCCATCGACTCGCTTCATGGCGGCGACGGGAGAATTATCCGTATGGGCAATGGACCGGAATCCCGGCGGCATCCGTTCGATGCGGTCCCCATGAGACATCCAGACAACCGTCGAGCCGTTCTTGCCGATGCCGGCAAACAAATCACTCGCATCGTCGATCGTCAGCTCGGCCCGGCCATATTCTCGATGCTTCGACCTCGCGACTTCCCCGCCGGAAAGATGCGTGACCAGCTGCATGCCGTAGCAAATGCCGAGAATTGGAATACCCTGATCGAACAGTTCCTTTGGAACGGCCGGAGCCCTCTTTTCATAGACGCTGGACGGACCGCCGGAAAGCACGATGCCCTGCGGCCTATAGGCTAAAATCGTGGCGAGTGGCACGGTGCACGGGAGGATCTGCGAATAGACCTGCGCTTCCCGAATGCGTCGCGCGATCAACTGGGTGTACTGAGAGCCGAAATCAAGGACGAGGATTCTATCGTGCCAGAGTTCCATCTTTGACAAGAGCGTATCGTGTCTACCTGATGACTGATATACGCAGAAGAAACGGCAGGCAGAGAAGGCAGCGTTCAGCGACCGTACTATCGGCTAGACGCCAGACGCCGTTCGCTCCGTTTATTCCCAGTCCATGCGATAGTTCGGCGCTTCTTTGGTGATGATGACGTCGTGCACATGGCTTTCACGAAGCCCCGCGACGGTCTGCCGGATAAACGTCGCGTTCTTCTGGAGTTCGGGGATCGTTTTGCATCCGCAATAGCCCATCCCGGACTTCACGCCGCCCACCAATTGATAGATGACGGCCGACAGCGGGCCCTTGTACGGCACACGCCCTTCGATACCTTCGGGTACCAGTTTTTGGGCCGGGCGCCCGCTCTGGCCGTATCGATCGCCGCCGCCTCGTTCCATCGCGCCGATCGACCCCATGCCGCGATAGACCTTGTAGGTTCTCGCCTGATAGAGCACCGTCTCTCCAGGCGACTCCTCGGTGCCGGCCAGCAACCCGCCGAGCATCACCGCTGAAGCGCCGGCCGCGAGTGCCTTGCTGATGTCGCCTGAAAATTTAATGCCGCCATCCGCCACGATCGGCACGCCGCTGCCTTCAAGCACCTTCGCGCAATCGGCAATCGCCGTCAGTTGAGGCATCCCCGAGCCCGAGACGATGCGTGTCGTGCAAATCGAGCCAGGTCCGACGCCGACCTTCACGGCATCGACCCCGGCCTTCAGGAGATCTTTCGCTGCCTCAGCGGTGGCAATGTTGCCGGCGATCAGTTCGAGGGAGGGGTGCTGCTTCTTAATCATCCTGACGGTTTCGAGCACTGCCTGCGCATGACCATGAGCGGTATCCACTACCACCAGGTCCACGCCGGCTTTCTTGAGTTGCGTGAGCCGATCCTCGATGTCCGGCCCGACGCCCACCGCTGCGCCGACACGCAGCCGTCCATGGGCATCTTTGCAGGCGTTGGGGTATTTGATCCGCTTTTCGATGTCTTTAATGGTAATGAGTCCCTTGAGGTCACCTTGCTTGTTAACAACCGGCAACTTCTCGATCCGGTGTTCGTGAAGAATCTCACGCGCCTTTTCAAGGCTGGTCCCTTCAGGCGCCGTGATCAGCTTGTCGCGTTTCATGACCTGGCTTACTTTAAGGTCCAATCGCGTCTCGAACCGGAGATCGCGATTCGTGAGGATCCCGACCAGTTTCTTGTTCTTCGTCACCGGGATCCCAGAAATCCGGTATCTGGCCATGAG
>DASTJX010000167.1:0-3021 GCA_035716265.1 Nitrospira sp. | reverse complement strand
TCAACAGCGTGTCACATTCTTCCAAGACTTCTTGCGAGGGGGCGGTCCCAAGTAAACCGATTCCTCCCGTCGTGTAGGGATGATCGTCCGGCACCACAGCTTTGCCGAGCAGCGGCTTGATGATCGGCGCGGCAAGCGTCTCGGCGACGGCCACGATTTCCTTTCGCGCCGTCAGACAGCCGCGTCCCGCGAGAATGGCGACGCGCGACCCCCCGTTCAGAATTTCGGCGGCCTGCTGCAACATCGCATGCGGCGGCAGCGGCAGCGCCTCGCTGTACAAATCGCTACTATGCTTGGGGACGTTCGCCTTTGATCGACGCTCGTCTGCAGACCAATCCTGGATGTCCTTGGGAATTGTGATATGAGCCACAGTCCGTCTGGCGATGGCGGTCTTTATGGCCTCATCCACGACGTTGCAGACATGGGCCGGTCCCATGACGCGTTCGTTGTAGGCCGCGACATCAGCGAAGACTTTGACCAGATCGACATCCTGTTGATAGTGCGTGCCGATCAGATCGTGAAATGTATGACCCGTAATTGCCAGCACGGGTTGGCCGTCGCATTTCGCGTCATATAAACCGTTCAGCAGGTGCAGTCCGCCAGGGCCGGATGTCGCCAGGCATACACCAAGCCGCCGTGAGAATTTCGCATAGCCGCATGCCGCAAAGGCGGCGGACTCCTCGTGGCGCACCTGAATGACTTTGATGCGGCCCTGCCGGCGCCGGAGCGATTCAAAAATGCCGTTGATGCCGTCGCCTGGAAGACTGAACACCGTGTCCACTTCCCAGTCGATGAGCCGATCCACTAACAGATCCGCTACGGTGTCTGCCATGCTCATCTCCAATTCGGGCAGTGAGGACTGCCGCTATATTACGTTATTCGTTAGGCCGCTCGTCGCCTCGGACCGGAGGATTCCCGTTCCGGTTGGACGGCGACTCCCTGCACATAGACCAGCTCGCCTCCCAACCAACCCGACACCCCGAGCGCAGCGACCCCTAAGAACGAGAGAATCACCGGCAAAACCGCCTCTGGCCCGTTCACGACACGCAAACCGGCATTGACGGTGTACAGCACGACCAGCCCGACGTTGATGACCATGTGCATCTGTGCCACGCGGGTCGTCACCGGATCTGTCAGTGACCGGTAGTCGATATATCCCGGTATTGCCGCCGCGAGTGCGCCGATGATTCCGCCGATCATCGTGTACAAGGCGACGTCCTTCCAAACCGGCCCCCCGAAGTCAAAGAGATAAATACAGTCGCTCGCCAGCGAAAAGATCCACAGCGCGATCGGAAACGGAATCAGCATGGGATGGATAGGATGATCGGCAACGCTGGCACGTGTTTCCATGGGTCACCTCCTCGCAATCCTCTTGAGCATTGGGGTCTGAGCCGGGCAGAGGGCCATCGAAGATACCCTTCATGATCCGGCCACCATCCGTTTGAGGTCTGCAGCATTTTTGGCTGCGTAGCCAGCCTGGTCGTTGTCGAAGTACACGTAGACAGCTTCCAGCTCCCTGGTCCACCGTCTGATTCGCTGTGCCCAATCCTGCAACTGCTTGGTCGAGTAGTCCCCTTGGTACTTGCGTCCGGGACCATGAAGACGCACATAGACGAAGTCCGCCGTCAGTTGGTACGGCGCCTCGAAGCCGTCGAGTTCATACAGGCAGAAAGCGGCATTGTACCGGCCCAAAGTTCTGTACACGGCAGCATCATGCCAACTGGGATCGCGGAATTCGAACGTATAACGATGGGTCCTGGGCAGCGATTCGAGAAACGCGCTGAGACGCGGAAGGTTGCAGGACCACCGAGGCGGCAACTGAAAGAGGATGGGCCCAAGCTTGTCACCGAGGACCTGCACGGGTTCCAGAAAGCGGGCCACGGCTGTCTCAGGATCGTTCAATTTTTTGCGATGCGTAATGTAGCGGCTCCCTTTGACGGCGAAACAGAATGACGAAGGTGTCGCCCGCCTCCAGGCTTCGAATGTCTCGGCCTTCGGCAGATGGTAGAAGCTGTTGTTCAGCTCCACGGTGTCGAATTGTTGCACATACCAGGACAACATACCCTTCGCCGGCAGGTCGGCCGGATAAAACGGTCCGACCCAGTGCTTGTAATGCCACCCTGACGTCCCGATATGCACGGAACATTGGGACTGTTGCCTGCCCGGTCTTGCCTGTGTCACTCATTCCTCTTTGGTTTTCAAATACGCTCTGAGCACCTCCGCGACGCTCCACGCCTGGGCGATGCAGCCTCGTGGCTGAAAAGGCGGCTCGGCATCAAATATTTCGCTGATCGTGCCGATGCCGGCGTCGTGCAGATGATCGTTGAATTTGACCAACAGTTTCCGGGATTCCGCCTTGTCCTGGTAGACTCGCAACCGCGCATCAATATAATGACCAATGAGCCACGGCCATACGGTTCCCTGGTGATAGGCCGCATCACGGGCGCGAAGATCTCCGGCATAGGTCGGTTTGTAATCCGGATGGTCCGAAGCCAGGGTGCGCAACCCGAACGGAGTCAACAGTCGTTGACTGACCATGTCGACCACGGACCGCCATCGCTCGGCACGGAGAATGGGGAAGCTCAGCGAAAGGGAGAAAATCTGATTCGGGCGAAGGCTCGGGTCATCGCCCTGTTCACCGTCCACCACGTCAAAGAGATACCCGCCCGAGTCAAACCAATAGCGGTGATGAAATGAGGCCTCCGCCTGTTCGGCCATCTGAAGCCACAGATCGGTCTTTGCTCCAAGCTGACTCCCCCACTGGATCATCAATCGCAACGCGTTATACCAGAGCGCTTGAATCTCGACCGGCTTTCCTCGGCGAGGCGTGACCACCCAATCGTCGACCTTCGCGTCCATCCAGGTGAGCTGGTATCCTGGCGCTCCGGCAGCCAACAACCCGTCACGCTTATCTACACCGATGTTGAACCGGGTGCCCCTGCGGTGGTGATGCACGACTTCTTCCAACTGTGGATACAGCAAGGCAAGGGTTTCTCCATCATCGGTCGCCGAAAGATATCG
>DASTJX010000166.1:0-6017 GCA_035716265.1 Nitrospira sp. | reverse complement strand
GGAGATGCAGGCCGTCATCACGGAACTAGCCGAGACGGCCAAACCCTCCGTCGTGAGCCTCTTCCCCATCAATACCCTAGGCAAAGGGCGTGACGTTGCAGCCGAGCGTGTCCCCAATGCGCCCGGGTCTGGAGCGGGCGTCATCATGACGCCGGAGGGGCACATTATTACCAACAATCACGTCGTGGGAGATTCCGCGGAAATCGAAGTTCGGCTCTCCGACCGGTCAAAACTGATTGCGCAGGTCATCGGCAAGGATGCCGACACGGATCTGGCGGTCTTGAAGGTCACTGCGGGTCGTCCCCTGCCGCACGCGCGCTTCGGTGACTCGAGCACGGTCCGTGTCGGTCAGTGGGTGCTCGCCGTCGGGAATCCATTCGGGCTCGAGCGCACCGTGACGTTGGGAGTGGTCAGCGGCATTGGGCGGGAAAACGTGAATCTCTCTCGCTACGAAAACTTCATCCAAACTGACGCCTCGATCAACCCCGGCAATTCCGGTGGTCCGCTCTTCAATCTTCGCGGCGAGATCATCGGGATCAACACCGCCATCATCAACTTTGCCCAAGGCATCGGCTTTGCCATACCCTCCAACATGGCCAAGCAGGTCCTCCAACAGTTACTCGAGCAAGGGCGTGTCGTCCGGGGCTGGCTCGGGGTCGGCATTCAACCCTTGACGCCGGAGTTGGCGAGAAAATTCGGCGTGCCGGAGCAAGAAGGCGTGCTTGTCAACGAAGTGTTCGAGAAGGATCCGGCCGCCGCAGCAGGCATCAAGGCCGGGGATGTCATTACCCGCATCGAAGGCGCAGTGATCGACAGTCCGAACCGTCTCTCACGGATCGTGGCCGGTCTGCTCCCAGGGGCCAAGGCCCACGTGGAAGTCGTCCGGAATCAAGAACGCATGGTGGTGGAAGTGGCGTTGACCGAACGCCGAGATCACGCCACGGTCGCCTCGCTACCGCAATCACAATCACGCAACGAATCGAAACTGGGCGTCGACGTGCAGGACTTGACCGCTACGCTTGCCGAGAAATTCAAACTTCGCGAAACCCGCGGAGTGCTCGTGACCAAGGTCGAGCCGGGTAGCCTGGCGCAATCCGAGGGCCTCCGCGAAGGCGACCTGATCAAGGGGGTCAACCGTGCAGACGTTGGAACCGTCGGCGACTTTACCAGCGCCGTCGCTAAGGTCCGACGCGGTGACACCGTGCTCTTGCGTGTCCTGCGTGAAAGCCGTGCGTTTTATGTCGTCTTGAAACCGAACGAGCCGTGAGCCGACATTCGCGCGCCGCGTCGTGAGAAAGCCTTCGACGCCCTCGATATCGACGTCTGCGCGAAACGCTAGTGCGCCCCCACGGCCTGCCTGGCGGCTTTCGCCTCTTCGACAATCTTCGCCGCCACGTCCTTGGGCACTTCATCGTATCGGGCCAATTCCATCACATAGCTCCCTCCGCCTCCGGTCAGGGAGTTCAGCGTCGTCGTGTACGTCATGATCTCGCTCAGCGGGACCAGCGCCTTGACTATTTCTGCATGTCCCCGTGCTTCCACATGGACAATGCGCCCGCGCCGAGCATTCAGATCGCCGATCACGGCGCCGATGTGAGCCGCCGGCGCCTCCACCTCCACCGTCATCATCGGCTCCAACAGCACCGGATGGGCCGTTTCCATCGCTTTCTTGAAGGCCATCGACGCCGCAATCTTGAAGGACATTTCCGAAGAATCCACGACGTGATAAGACCCGTCATAGACGGCCACACGGACGTCCACGACGGGAAAGCCGGCCAGCGTCCCATGCTGCATCGCCTCCACTACACCCTTCTCGATTGCCGGAATGAAATTGCGAGGAATGACACCGCCGACCACCCGGTTCGTGAACGCCAGGCCCTCCCCGCGTGCCGAGGGAGTCACTTCCAGCCAACAATCCCCATACTGCCCGTGTCCACCCGTCTGTTTCTTGTACTTGCCCTGTGCCTGTGCAGTCGTGCGGATCGTTTCCCGGTACGGAATTTTTGGCGTGTGGATGACGACTTCGGCCCCGTACTTCCGCTGAAGCTTTTCCAACGCCAGGTCCACATGCAACTGACCGGTGCCGCTCAATACCATTTCCTTCGTATCGGCATTGCGGGAGAAGCCCAACGTCGGATCCTCCTCGATCAGTTTATGCAGTCCGAGGCTCACCTTATCCACATCTGCACTCGACTTGGGTTCAATGGCAAACGACAGGACAGGCCGGGGCAGCGTCGGCCAATGATAGCTGATCGGCTGCGCCTCGTCGCATAACGTATCGCCGGTCTGCGCATCTTTGAGTTTACCAATCGCAATGATGTCCCCGCCGGACGCGGAACCCACGGCCGTATGCTTCTTGCCAAGCAACTGATACAAGTGCCCGCTTTTCTCTTTGATGCCACGCGTGGAATTAAAGAGCACCGAATCGGCGTGCAGCGTGCCGGAGTGCAGCCGGACGTACGACAACCGCCCGACAAATGGGTCAATGATCGTCTTAAAGATGACGGCGGAAAACGGCGCGTCGGAGCTGGCATGGCGCGAAACGTCGTGATGATCGTGGGGATGCTGTCCGACGATCGGCTGCCGTTCGGCATGATCAGCAGGTGATGGCAGAAAGTCGACAACGCCATTGAGCAGCGGCACGGTGCCGATATTCTTGAGCACTGAACCGACGTACAGCGGTACCACGCTTCCCGCCAGCACGCCGGCCCGAAGCCCCCGCAGCACGTCCGCCGGAATCAACTCCCCGGCGGATACATAGTGTTCGAGCAATTCATCATCGCATTCGGCAGCGGCTTCCTGGATCCGCTTTCTCGCTTCCCCGATGCTGGCCTCGGCGCTGGCAGGGATTGGTTGCTGCTGCCATTTCATGCTATCCGTCCGCGACTGGATGGCCTGCTGTCCCATAAAGTCGATGACGCCCTGGCACTGGGCGCCATCTTTCCACAGGCAGGACATCGGAAGGGGTGTGATCTCCAACTCGCGATGGCAGACCGCGATGACGTCGTCGACGGATGCGGACTCCTTCTCCAGTTCATTGACCACGATGAGACAGGGCAGGTGGAGCGCTTTGACGTAGCCCCACAGCCGAAGCAGTTCGCTGCGGATGCCGCTGGACGGTGTGATCACCACAATGACGGCATCGGCGGCATGCAGCGCCGTGATGGCTTCTCCCAGCAAACTGAGGGCACCGGGTGTATCCAGGAGGTTGATCGTCGTCTGATTCCAGGTACAGCGAAGGAGGCTGGTGCTGACGGAGCTGCGGTGATGAATCTCTTCGGGCTCGAAGTCTGACACGGTCGTGCCCTGCGTCACAGAGCCCAAAGTCGGAATGGCGCCGGTAGTCAGGAGGATCGCTTCAGCCAGGGACGTCTTCCCCGCCCCTCGGTTGGCGATGATGGCCACATTTCTGAGAGACCTCGCACCAGGCTCGATCATAGGACCCTCCTTTCTTCGTGCGGAAGCGTGTGCCCGTTCCGCATGCATGCAGTTACATGGTCATTGGCTCCTCTCGCTGCTCATTGCGGCCCTGCGTGGTGGTGCAACCAGCCCTGATCGGCAAAACTGACATACCGCCCGTCGCCCACGACGATATGATCCAACACCCGGATGCCCAGCAGTTCGCCCGCGGATACCAGCCGCGCGGTCAGCACATGATCCTCCTGACTGGGTGACGGATCGCCGCTTGGATGGTTGTGCAGAAAGATTACGGCGGCAGCCGATTCCTTGACCGCCATCGTGAACACTTCTCGTGGATGCACAATACTGAGCGTCAAGCTGCCTTCGGATACCGTCGCATCGCGCACGATCATATGCTTGGCGTCCAACAGCACCACCTTGAAAATCTCATGACGCAGGTCTCGCAATATTGGATGGTAATGCTCAAATAGCTCCCGGCTGGAGCCGATTTTCATGCCTTTGGACAATGGCGAGGCGAGGGACCGTTTGCCGAGTTCAATCGCCGCTTTGATTTGAGCCGCCTTCGCCTCCCCGACTCCAGGCACCGAGCAGAGTTCCTCGATGCCGCAGCGGGCCAATCCTGACACTCCGCCGAGACAATCCAGAACTTCCATACTGACCTGGACAGCGGAGAAGCGTTGTCGACCGACGCGCAGGAGAATCGCGAGGAGCTGTGCATCGGTCAAGGATTCGGCTCCCTGCATCAACAGCCGCTCACGGGGACGTTCGGTCACGGGCCAGTGAGCGATGCCTTGTCGGGCGGGCTTTTGCACCACGCATTTCTCCTGACAAAAATATGACACGTTGAACGTTTTTGTACTGGAAAAGACCCCTCTAAAGAGCCGCTGGTAACAAATACGTACCACCTAAGATGTTGAAATTACGTACCGACAAAAATTGGTTCGGCTCTTGCTTTGCTTCGCCCCCAGCTGTGCATGTCGCAACCAGGGAGGAAGCGATGGAATGTCCGAAATGCAAAGGGCTCATGATGCTCGAGCGGTTCTCCGACTTCTTTCTGATCTTCTATGCATGGAAGTGCATTAACTGCGGCGCGATTATCGATCGCACGATTTCCAACAATCGCCGCAAGAGCTTGGCCGCCCGAGACGCACAGACGGTCCAGCCGGCGCAGCCTTCAGTCGCCGCCACACGCTAACCTTCTCGCTCGCGCATCCGGACGCGAGCGCTGGAGTCAGCCCGCAGCGCCTCTCGTTTCGGCTGCATGAAGCCTCCCTCACTCGTCCGCACGCTCATGATGCGGAATTATAGTCAGCCCCACGTGCAGCGTCAAAATGCCAGCAATTCAGGCCGCGGTCGTGCCGCCGTCCTGCCGGTCTTTCTTCCGTGATGCGAGTGAGTTTACATCCCTCACCTCAGCTTGACCCCTGGAAAAACGCTATGTTAGAGTCGGGCACGCCAGCAAGGCCTCTCGCCTCATAAGGAATGCCGACACAGCACGGGACGGGGTTTCCTCCAATGGACGGCCTGAGACATGCCCTGTTCGCAGCAGGCCCGGCGATCCACGTGAGCCGAAATGCGCGTCGCCGCGATGCTTGCTCGTGTATGATGGCCGAGCTATTCGCAGGAGCCGCTGAGGGACAGGACTTTGAGAGCCGACCCATGCGTCGGGTACGCAAGAGCGCGAGCCGGTTAATACGAGTGATTGGATTAGTGTCTTAGAATTTTATGCGAGTCATCGCTGGTTCCCACCGCGGTCGGCGTCTCAGTGCGCCACAGGGAAGGTCGCTGCGCCCCACGTCCGACAAAGTACGGGGAGCTTTGTTTTCAATCCTGGGCCCGCGCATATCAGGCAGCCGCTTTTTGGACTTGTACGCCGGCACCGGAGCGGTGGGCATTGAAGCGTTGAGTCGGGGCGCAATTGTCGTCACGTTCGTCGAATCCGATCCCACAGCGATGCAGGTTCTGCACAACAACCTGACGACCTGTGGCCTGCTCGAGCAGGCGGAACTGCGCAGAGAGCCGGCAGAAAAGTTTCTTCGGCAGCGGCAGTGGCAGCACGCTCCGTATGAGATCGTCTTCGCCGATCCTCCTTATGCAGATCCTGAGGCGGTCGAACTGGTGCTGGCCGGTTGGACCATCGGACTGCTTGCGCCTGATGCCGTGATGGTCATCGAACAGGATGCGCGGGCTGAGTTGCCGGCCGCCACCAATGACGCTCGATTCACACGTCGATACCGGTACGGGGATACGGCACTCTTGCTTTACGGGTCGGCGCCGCGCGGGTTGCCTTCATGAAAATTGGCATTTACCCCGGCACCTTTGACCCCATCACTCATGGCCATACTGACATCATTACCCGTAGCCTGCGGGTATTTGATAAAGTGATGGTGGCCGTGGCCCCGAATCCGACCAAGCATCCGCTCTTCAATCTGGCGGAGCGACTGGAGATGGTCCAACTGGTCTTGAAGGATATCGGCCAGGTCGAGGTCGTCACCTTTGACGGCTTGTTAGTCGACCACGTGCAGCGTTCCGGCGCGCATGCCATCATCCGCGGGCTGCGGGCGATCTCGGATTTTGAGCATGAATTTCAAATGGCT
>DASTJX010000165.1:0-11180 GCA_035716265.1 Nitrospira sp. | reverse complement strand
TCCCGTTCACCCAGACGGCATGGAAACTTCCGGTCGCGGCATGCCTTGTCACGCTCCCCATGATTCTGGTGACCTGGCAGCTCGCGCGCATCCTCCGGCTTCCGCGTCCGACCCAGGGTGGGTTCATGCTCGCGGCGAGCTGCATCAATTCGATCTACTTTGCCTATCCGGTCATCTTGGCGACGCTGGGAGACGCGGGACTTGCGCAGGCCATCCTCTTTGATCTTGGCCAGACGACGTTGACGTTGACCGTACTGTATGCCGTTGCCGTGTGGTACGGTTCACACCGTGCGCCGACTGGGTCGGCGCTGCGCCGTTTCCTCTCCTCTCCCCCCTTATGGGCCTTGACCGCGATTCTCCTTTTGAAACTGGTTGGACTCCGTCTGCCCGCCGTCGCGCGCGACCTCCTCATGCCGCTGCATTTGACGACCATTCCTTTGGCCAGTGTGGCGCTCGGACTCTCGATCAGCTTCTCTGGAAGGGGTCAGTGGCGGCTGGCGGCACTGGGCGTGACCGTTCGAATGGGCGGGGGGTTCTTGTTCGGGATGACGGCCGCCTCGCTGTTGTCCCTGACCGGTGTGGAGCGGACTGTGGTGATTCTCGTGGCAGGGATGCCTTCGGCAGTGACCGCGGTGATCTTCACAGCCGAAACAGGCTTGGATGAAGACCTGGTCGCGTCCCTCGTGGCCCTATCGCTCGCTGTCGGATTGGCGCTGTTGCCCTGGCTACCTGAAGTGGCGGTCTGGCTGGGGAGCTGACTCGCTTGCGTGAATCTCGAACGTTCGCTCCCCTCAGGGTGGTCCGGATCTATCCCTCCCTGCGAACCTTCTCACCCACCCACCCTGGGCGCGTCGAGACGCAACGAGCACCGCCCGAATCGAATGGTCCTTCCAAGCTTGCTCGTTGTTCCCCGGAAGGGCGACCGATGCTGGTCCGACTGCGCCCTTGAGCGAGGCCCTTCTCAGGGCGCGCGCTCGGGGAGCAACGGGCCAGCACGGGTGCCCTTTCTCTATGTTTCCATCATCTCCAACCGTGCATCGAACTCGTGTCCGCACGAGATGCAGCGAATGCAATCGGATTCCACCGTAAATTCGTCCGACCGGATCCCCATGCCTCCGCAGTCGGGACAACGGGCCAGTTGCACACGTTGGCCGTCGAGCGTTTCATATTGACTGCCGCGGAAACAATAGATCGGTTTCCCGTCCAAAAGCCACGCGTTCCCTGCACTATCGACGACGGGCAGCGCAAGATAGTGATGATTGACATAGACTTCAATGTCCCGGCGGCTGTTGAATCCATCCTTAATACATTTCCCCGTCGCCGCCTCGTACAAAGCTTGATCCTTGATGATCGCTTTGGTCGGTCCCATGAGCGTTCCTCCTGCTTGAAAAAGTTTCGTCGTACGTGTCTCGCAGTGGCGAACTTTTCGGGCGTCGTCTCAACGAGGCCCCCTGAGCTCAAACGACCCCGGAGTAATACCGCAGAATGTTGGACACAGAAATCACGCCGATGATCTGCCCGTCTTGGGCTACAGCGAGATGCCTCGTGGCCTGCTCCTTCATCAAGCGCACCGCCTCGATGAGCGGCCGGTCTCCGTGAATCGCCACGAGCGGCTTCCGCACGCAGGACTGTACCGGGGTCGTGTTGGCGTCGAGACCGTTCGCGACGACGTCGCGGGCGAGAGCGGAGTCGGTGATGAACCCGACATAGGTTTGACTGTCTGTCACGAGGAGCGAGCCGGTTTTCCATTTCTGCATCAGACGGCCGGCTTCCCGCAAGGTGGCGGTTTGCGGGACGCTACGCAAATCAGACGACATGTGCTCGGCAACCTGAGGACCGGTCAACATGTGCCTGCCTGATTGCACTTTCTTCGGTTCAGCGGCGCGGCGGGCCTCCAGTTCCGACACGCAGCTTTCCAGCACGCGGGTGCGTTGCAGAAGACTTTGCCGTTCGCTGTCCAGGCCAATGCTTTCCGGCGCTTCCTCCGTCATGTTGACGAGTCCCGCGGCCTCGCCCAACTGCGCATATTGGTAAGCATCAAGCAGCGCAGATGTTTCCCCGAGCAAATCGGCAATCAAGCGTTCCGATTCCGAGTCGAATTCTTCAAGCGTGCGGCTGGCGTTGCCCTTCTTGACGTAGACGGCCAGCTCCGCAAGATGTTTGCGCATGCGCTCGATGCTCCGGTCGAGGGACGGTCGAGGTTTCTTGGAAGCGATGCGTGTCGACGCCATGGCACCTCCAATTGGTATGGTGGAGAGAGGCGAATCTTACCTGTACCCCATCAGCGGAGGCAAGCTGCGATTTCTTCAGCCGGTGGTCTAACCGCCCGTACACCGCTGGCCTCCGAGGCCGTCAGGCGTACAGCGGATGGAGCCAGAATAATCCGGCCCCACCGGCGCCGGAACGCTATAGGCCGGCACAGGACGGTCCGGAGCACCCGGTTTTTGAGCAGGCGATGGAGACCACGGAAGTTTGGCTGGCGCATCGAGATGCCCCGTCACGATGGACGTCGAGGACGGAGCAGGATTCGGACTGAGCAGCGGTTCGCTTATCGGTCCGAATTCCGAAGAAGAGGTCGCCCGAGACGAGATATCCGACGGCTTCGCGACAGGTGGAGCTTTACGCGTTTCCTGATCGGCCAGGATCGCGCGAATGGCCTTCAGATTCTCCTCCACATCGTCCTGAGAAGAAAGATCCAGTTCCTGAACCGGGTCGCCGATCATGATAATCCCGCAACCGGACCACAGAGCGAGTATCACAAGCGAAATGAGGGGAACGCGCATTCGAACTCTCACTATCTTCCTTCACCCCAGTCCGTTTGAGGGGAATGGAACAGCGTTCCATCCAGCATCCTCGTCATACATCTACACCATCATGTCACTCCCGAAACAGCCGCACCCCAACCTTGCGTCCTTTAATTCTCGATCGCCCCAGCACCTCGGCAATACCCTTCGCCAGGGATTCAGGTACATCAACGAGCGAGAACCGCTCTTCAATCTGAATCGCACCGATGAGGTTCGAATTGATGTGCGCTTCGTTCGCTATCGCGCCGACCAGATCACCGGCCCTGATACCGGCTTCGCGCCCGGCTCCCACGTAGAGACGCGCCATGCCGGCTTCACCGCCTCGAACCGTTCGGCCCTTGGCGGGTGGCAGGGCTTGTCGGCCATGCACGTTGCGGGTGGAGCCCTCCCGATGGAAGCCATCACGCTGTGCTGAGGAATGCCACTCCGCCTGCCTCACGGGCAGAGCCGGAATCTCCTGCTCAGGCCGCTCCCCCCCTTCAGCGCGGAACAGCAATTTCAAAGCAGCCGCCGCAATCGTGGCCAGATCCGTCGCCTCGGCCATAGCGTTGACGACGCCGCGAAAGTCATCGAGATCTCCCGCCTGGATCGTATCTTGAACCGCGCCTCGCGTACGCTCCAACCGCTTCGCCACGACATCAGCCACCGACGGCACCGGTGTCACAACCACTTTTCCCTTCGTATGTTGCTCGATGCTTCGCAACAGCCGCTGTTCCCGGGGATCGAGAATCGTAATCGCCATCCCTTCGCGTCCTGCCCGACCCGTCCGTCCGATGCGGTGCACATAGACTTCGGCTGATGAGGGGAGATCATAGTTGATCACATGTGAGACCTGCGGGATGTCGAGTCCCCGGGCGGCCACATCCGTCGCCACGAGTAATTCGGTCCGCCCCGTCCGGAAGGCCTGCATCACACGATCCCGCTGAACCTGGCTCATTCCACCATGGATTGCTTCCACCCGGTGGCCACGGGCGCTCAGCATCTGCGTGACTTCGTCGACTTCTACACGGGTGCGGCAAAACACAAGCGCCGACTTGGGCGCTGCTGTCTCGATGATCCGAGCGAGCGTCGCGTGCCGATACGGTCGAGTGACGATGTAGGCGGCCTGCTGGACCCGCGGTGCCGAACCGGCCTTGACCGGTTCCTTGGCGATGGTAATTTCTACCGGCCGCTGCAGGTGCCGCTGTGCGATCGATTGGATTCGCGGCGGCATCGTGGCTGAAAACAAGGCGGTTTGTTTGGCCTCAGGCGTGTGTTCCAGGATCGCATCGAGATCCTCAGCAAATCCCATGTCGAGCATCTCGTCCGCTTCATCCAGCACGACGATCTGGACACCTTCCAGCTTTAACGTGTGGCGCCGGATATGATCGAGCGCACGGCCGGGTGTGGCAACGATCACGTCGACGCCGCGTTTTAGTGTGTGCATTTGCGGGCCGATCGCTTGGCCCCCGTAGACAGGGAGGACGCTGGTCCGTAGTTCTTTGCCGTACCGCCGCACGGCCTCTCCAACCTGAATCGCCAGTTCTCGGGTGGGCACCAGGATGATGGCGGAAGGCTTGGCCTTTGTGCCGTGAGCAATGCGCTGCAGCAAAGGCAGTGTAAAGGCGGCTGTCTTACCCGTGCCGGTGGCTGCCTGTCCCAGCACGTCTTTGCCCGCAAGCAAGGGCGGAATGGCTTCGCGTTGAATCGGCGTGGGCTCCTCGTAGCCTAACGCCTCAAGCGTCGCGAGCAACCTCGCTTCGAGTCCAAGCGCCGCAAAACCGGGAGAAAATCCGTGAACGGTAGTTGTCTCCGGGGGATGGCTCTGGTCATGTTTCATCACAATCCTTCAAACGTTTTCACGCTTCTCAACCGTGCACATTACTGTTTCTTCCCAGAGAGATGGATGGTTGGCTCACGGGAGTCACGATGGCTGCATGACCTCTCTCGTGCGGCCGCCGCAGGTGATGGCGAGACGCCCCGTTCAAAGGTCAATTCCAATCATCCTTCTAAGCTCGCTTGTTGTCTCTCCAAGGAAAGGCACGCATGTTGCTCCCACTGCGCCCGTGGAGGGAGCACCTCCCTTAATTTTAAATCCGATTAGTCTAGTGTGCGCACTCCGGGAGCACGGGAGCAATATGCGTGTCGCTCCACTCTCTTCATCCCATTTGCTTGGGCCAGAGCGACTCCAGTTCGGGGAACTTTTCCCTGTAGTCGGCATGGCTGGCACGCAGCACTTTGAGCGCATCGGCACGTCCATAGATGCCGGTGATCTCAACTTTATGGTGCAGGGACCCAGGCGCCTGCTTGTAGGTCAGAAAATAATGTTGGAGCCGCTCGATCAATGTCGCAGGACAATCACTGATGTCGGTAAAACTTCCGTATGCCGCATCTTCGTTCATGACGGCGATGATCTTGTCGTCAGCTTCGCCGCCATCCGCCAGGCTGAATCCGCCAATCGGGATCGCGGTCAGCAAAATGTCGCTGTGAGGAATGGTCTTTTCCGTCAGCACGCAGATGTCCAGCGGATCACCGTCTCCGACCATGCCTTTCCGCTTGGCACGTTTGGAAAAGATTGCGGCCACTTTGTCACCGCAGAACGTTTGGGGAACGAGACCATAATAGACCGGACAATAGTTGGAAAACCGTTGCGGACGATCAACTTTTAAGAATCCGCTGTCCTTATCGACTTCATACTTCACGGTATCCGTCGGCACGATCTCGATGTACGCCGTCACGACGTCCGGCGCCTTGTCCCCGATCGATACTCCATGCCAGGGGTGCGCCTTGAACATCAGACCCATCAACCGTTGAATCGGATCCCCCAGAGAACGCGCCATCAATTCCTCCCCTCATGGTTTACGAACACGTTACGATGGCCGTGCCGTGACGGCGATAAACCACTTCGGCTTCATACGTCGGAAATCCGTCCTCACATGACGCTTGAGCGACGGGCTCGAGTCGAGGACATACGTGGAGCCACCCTTGCGTAGACAGACCACCCAATGCCAACACGCTCGCCCCCTGATGCGACGCCACTTGATCGCCAGGAGAGACCGCTCGGGCAACGCCGGCCAGGACCGGAACGGCCGCTCTCCGGAAGAGGCGTACAGACGATACCGCTTCAGCAACCGGCGCACGTGAGTGGTCTCTGACCAGAGGCGGCGATCCTCGGGGCAGATACCCAGACGACCCGCGGCTTGCCGTGCCGCCTCGTAACTCACGCCGGCTAGTGCAGCAACGCTGGCAATCCCACAGCCCGTTCGCTCCAGCTGGATCACCGGCTTTATCACAATAGGACCTTGAGCTTGCGCCCGCCCGAGATCGCGAATCCCTGGCGCTGATAAAATGCCAGCGTCCGCTCGAACTGCGGCAAGGGAGGCGTGGTGACTTCGAGGCGCCGCCATCCTCTGCCCTGTCCGACCCTTTTCGCCTCGGCCATTAAAGCCGTCCCTATTCCGCGCGAACGATGCGACGAACAGACATAGAATTCCGGAATCGTGCCGTACACTCCCTCCGTATACAACGCATAACTTTGAAAGAGGGCCAGGAATCCCACAGCGGTTTCACCGTGTCTTGCAAGCAATACGAGATAGGAGCCGTCAATGAGCCAGGCACGAGCTCGAGCTTCCGTGTCGGGGTGATGAAAGTTGAAGGCCTTCTCGTTCACGGCCGACATGATTTCCTGGAGAAGCTCTCCTACCATGGCAGCGATGACCTCCGCGTCTTCCGGCCGAGCGATGTCAATGTGAGCCGTCACGGGAGATTGTTCTCGGTGTCGTGTTTGCATTTCCACGCAGCTGGTCCCTCTAAGCGGAGCCTGTCTCAACTATCCAGACGCAAGACGGCG
Source organism: Nitrospira sp. (assembly GCA_035716265.1). Classification (GTDB taxonomy): domain Bacteria; phylum Nitrospirota; class Nitrospiria; order Nitrospirales; family Nitrospiraceae; genus Nitrospira_C. Next base: position 4,547 of record DASTJX010000165.1, on the reverse strand, counting down.
GCTTGTCCAGCACGCCCCGACAAGCTCTTCAAGTATGATGGTCTTCCAAGCTTGCTCGTTCGCTCTTTCCTCCAGGGTCGATTGAGATCCGTTGTTGAGGTGGAAGACAGGTTGCTCCCATCGTGCGCGCGTGAACGAGCACCTCCCGCACTGTGAAAAATATGATTGGTTCCCGTGTGCCGCGTTCCGCGAGGACAGGGAGCACCTGTCTACCGATTCATTCTGCTGGTTCCTCAATCGGCCCTGCCCATTCGCCCTTGGCCAATCGCACCTCTTGATAGCCTCCGTCTGGCCACTGGAATTGTCCCGCCTCATCGACCTGCACGATGAAAGGATCGGCCTCATGGGCCTCACCACGGAACCAATACCATCCGGCTCCCGGTGGCTTGGCCTTGGTCCATTGATACACTGCCATTGAGCTCCTATCCTCGCTTGCGCGGCCTGTCCACATACCGGCCCCCTCGGGGCAGCACATTCCTTCTCGCAGCAGGCATCTGCTACAGTCTGGACTCGTGACGAACCCTAGCATGAACCGACTGCCAATAGAAGATGTCCTGCCGGCATTGAGCGAGACGTTGACGAAGAGCAGCAATGCCGTCTTGAGCGCGCCACCGGGTGCCGGCAAAAGCACCCGCGTGCCTTTAGCCTTGCTGGATGCGCCATGGCTGGCGGGAAGAACCATCCTCATGCTGGAACCGAGACGGCTCGCGGCCAGAGCCGCCGCCCATCGCATGGCCTTCTTATTAGGAGAATCAGTTGGCGCGACCGTCGGGTATCGGATGAGATTGGACAGCAAAATCGGACCGGGGACTCGTATTGAGGTGGTCACCGAGGGCATTCTCACCCGGCTCTTGCTTGAGCATCCGGAACTTGATCGGTATGGCGCGATTCTCTTTGATGAGTTCCATGAACGGAGCCTGCAGGCCGACGTTGGCCTGGCTCTCTGCCTCGAAACCCAGCGGCTCGTTCGTCCGGATCTCCGGCTGCTGGTGATGTCCGCCACCTTGGATTGCGGGCCTGTGAGTCAGCTGCTTGGGGATGCACCGATCATTCCTTCTGAAGGCCGGATGTTTGGCGTCGAGACGCGCTATCTGACCCGCCCGCTCACCGGCATGCTCGAGGGGGAGGTCGCCCAGGCCATCCGTCGATCCCTCAGTCAGGACCAGGGCAGCCTTCTCGTCTTCCTGCCAGGGATGGCCGAGATTCGCCGGGTCGAACGACTGTTACTCGATGCCAATCCCGGGCCACACGTCGTGATCGCCCCCCTTCACGGCGATTTGCCACAAAGTGCGCAGGACAAGGCGCTTGTGCCGGCGGAGTCCGGCACGAGAAAAGTGGTGTTGGCGACATCTATCGCCGAAACCAGCTTGACGATTGATGGCGTCCGCATCGTGATCGATGCCGGTCAATTGCGAGTTCCCCGGTTCGACCCTCGCTCAGGATTAACGAGGTTGGAAACCATTCGCGTGACGCAGGATTCGGCCGACCAACGCAGAGGCAGGGCGGGCCGGCTTGAGTCGGGGATCTGTTACCGCCTGTGGACCGAACGGGAACACCTGTCACTCGCACCACGAAGAACTCCAGACATCCTCGAGGCAGATCTCGCACCGATGGTCTTGGACCTTGCTCAATGGGGGGAGAGCGAGCCTTCCCGCTTGCACTGGCTCAACCCGCCTCCTTCCGGCGCGGTCGCACAAGCCAAGGAGCTTTTGATTCGTCTGGGTGCGCTGGATGCCAGTGGACGACTGACGCCTCATGGCAGGCAGATGGCCGACCTGCCGCTGCATCCCCGGCTCTCACACATGCTGCTCAAGTCTATGACGCTGGGCTGTTCCGACCTCGCATGCGAGCTGGCGGCCCTCTTGAGCGAACGTGACGTTGTGCGAGGACCGTCAGCCACCCGGGAGACAGACGTTCGGTTACGGATTGATGTACTCCGAGACATCAAGAAGCATATCCACAGCGGCACGATCGATCGAGGAACGATCGATCGGATTGCACGTACCGCCCGCCAATGGAGAACACAGCTGGCTCATGCACACCGGCTTCGGGCAGGTGAGTCTTCTGGGACGGACGCCGTCGGCCTGCTGCTGGCGCTTGCCTATCCTGATCGGATTGCGCAGCGGCAGCAGGGCAACGAGGCACGATACGTCCTCGCCAATGGTCGTGGCGCCCTCTTCGCCCATCCCGACCCGCTCGGCTCGGAACCGTTCCTTGTCATCGCGGCATTGGACGCCGGTACAGATTGGGCCCGCATCGATCTTGCTGCGCCGCTGTCGCTGAAGGAGATCGAGCAACTCTATGCCGGACATATCCAGGAAAGCGAAGCCGTCACGTGGGATGAACGAACCCGCTCAGTGCACGCCTTGCGGCAGCGCCGTTTTGGCGCCCTCATCTTGTCTGAAGCGGCACTCTCGAAGGCGGACCCATCCTTAATCACCAAGGCATTGCTCGACGGTATTCGCCGTGCGGGCCTGGCTACGCTCGCCTGGACGCCGGAACTTCTCAATTGGCGCAAAAGAATCCAGTTCCTGCGGCGCCTGGGTAAAGGCGTCCCGACGCCGCAAGAACCGAAGGAGCCTCATCTGACATGGCCGGATCTGTCAGATGAGCGGTTGCTCGATACCCTGGAAGACTGGCTGGGTCCCTATCTCAGCGGAGTCACGACCTTGGAGCGTGTGCAACGCATGGATCTGAACCAGCCGCTCCACACCCTGCTGGCGTGGCATCAACAGCGCGACTTAGATCGTTTGGCGCCTTCGCACCTCACCGTGCCCAGCGGATCAACTATCAGGCTCGACTACGACACAGCCGATCTTCCCGTCCTGGCAGTCCGGCTGCAGGAAATGTTCGGATGCAGAGAGACCCCTCGGATCGCGAACAACACGGTTCCCGTCCTGTTGCACCTCCTGTCGCCCGCAAAGAGGCCGGTGCAGGTGACCAGCGATCTCACCAGTTTTTGGATCAACGGCTATCCAGCCGTCCGAAAAGAACTTCGCGGCCGCTATCCCAAACATCATTGGCCTGATGATCCCCTTACGGCACCACCCACGGCCAAGACAAAGCGCCGCACCTAGATGGCCCTTTCGTAGGATAGACCAAGGATGGCGCGCCATCATATCGTGCGAGGCATGCCCATCTGCCTAGCCCTTGTCCTCTACCTCGCCGTGATCCCTCCAGTGATCGGACGGGCCGACGTCACGCCGGTAGCCCTTCCTCCACCCTCAGCGTCCTTTGACGATGTCGACGACGTCACGGTTCAGACCGACGTCACGCAGCAGGCACTCGACTTTCTCACGAAGCTACGACGGCATTGGGGAGAGAGTGCGGAACGGCTGAAGACGCTGACCCCGGGCACCATCGAACGAGATCAAGAGGGCACGCTGATTTACTTGCGCAATTTTCACGAGCATGGTGTGCTCGAGGGCTATCAGTTCCAAAAGGAATCGCTGACCTGTGGCCAATATGTCATGGTCCAACGCCCGCTCAACGGCTTAAACGAATTCATCGGCTACTATGCGTCACTCAAAAAAGCGTTGCGCTCGAAATATGGAGAACCGGAGTTGGATCGGGTCGTGTGGGAAAACGATTTGTATCAACCGCTACCTGACTATTGGGGAGTCGCCGTGATGATCGGCCACCTGAGATACCATGCCTTCTGGAATACGGTTGATGGGACGATTGTATTGGAGCTGACCGGTAACCGCTACAGCAGACTCTCGGTGGAATCCTGTACCACGCATGAAGAAGCGCACACCTAGCTGTTATCTCCACACAGAGTGTTCAAACAGCCCAGGTGTTCTCACCCGCCCTGCTCCTGCGTACAGATGTCACCCGCCCACCCACCGAATGCTTTGCAATCGTTTCACCCGTGACGCGCCTTCCTTGGCGAACATTCTGATCTAGGTAGGGATGTCGCGGACACCATCATAGGACGTCTTCGATTGGTGGGTCAGCTTGACGACATCGCCGTCCTTCACAGGAGAGTCTTCGCTCCCAACCTTCTTGTTTACCGCCACAAGCACTTCACGCTGCTGCATGAACGGGGCGACGGCGCCTAATTCATCTGGGTGCGCATCGATGAGTTTCTTGACCGTCGTCGCCTGAGGCACTTCAAGCTCAACCTCATGCATGCCCACGGCATCACGTAATGTCAAACCAAAGACCAGTACCTTCACCATTCGGTTACCTCGTCTCTCGTCAGTGGTGTTTCGTGTTTCGAATTCGGAGAAATCGTAACTCGAAACCCGCAATGCGACACTGCTTGTCATGCACGATTCACGTTTGCCGCGCGTGACAGCGTAAACAATCCGGCCGCTTGGGATGGCGCGCCGGCAAGGGCTTCACGCCGTCGGTCTTGTGACACCCGACACACTCCTGTTCCGACGTGACCGCCTGATGCTCGGCCGTTTTGGGGACCATCGGATTGCGGTCTTTCGGCGTCGGCAGAAAGGAGACGCCAGCGACCACCGTGACCGCGAACACGACGAACAGCCAATCAGCTTTCCGCAAACTCATGGATGAGGCTCACCGGTTTGCCGCTCCCC
>DASTJX010000164.1:0-6789 GCA_035716265.1 Nitrospira sp. | reverse complement strand
AGGGGCCGTCCTATGTCGACGTCCATTGTGATGTACATCCTCGTCGGATTGGTAGGAGCATTCCTCGGAGCTGGTCTGTTTGAACTCGTGCGACGTTCATCGGCGACCGCCAAACGGGCTCAGGAAGAAGATCAGGCGCGTCAAACGATCCAAAATGCGCAACGTGAAGCTGAAAACATCGTCAAGGAAGCCAAACTTGAAGCCAAGGATTTGGTGTTCCAGTCAAAAGCGGAATTGGAGAAGGAACAGAAGGCCAAGCTACTCGAACTTTCAGCGACCGAAAAGCGCCTGGTGCAACGTGAAGAAGCCATTGATAAGCGCATCAGCGCGCTGGACAAGCGAGAGGCTGACGGCCAAAAGCGTGACCAGGAATTGATCAGGAAAGAAGAGAAACTTATCGCGAAGGAAGCCGCCTGTGCCCAGGCCGAAAGAGAGCACCGCGAGGCGCTTGAGCGTGTGGCCGGCATGACGGCCGACGAAGCCAAGAGACATCTGCTGCAGGAAATGGAAAGTCAGGCGCGTCTCGATGCCGCCGGCATTGCCAAACGGACATTGGAAGAAGCGAGGGAGAATGCCGAAAGGGAAGCGCGCGAAATCATCACGACTTCGATTCAGCGCGTGGTGCGGGACTATGTTTCTGAGTCCACGATTTCAGTCGTGCCCATTCCCAACGACGCCATGAAGGGACGTATCATCGGCCGGGAAGGCCGCAACATTCGAGCCATCGAGGCGGCGACCGGGATCGATTTGATCATCGACGAGACGCCCGAGGCGGTCATTATCTCAGGATTCGATCCCTTGCGGCGGGAAATAGCCAAGGTCTCGCTTGAGCGGTTGATGCATGATGGACGCATTCATCCGACGCGGATCGAAGAGATCGTCGAGAAAGTGAAAGTCGATATCGACAAGCTGATGTATGAAGAAGCCGAGAAAATCATCTTCGAATTGGGCCTTTCGGATTTTCATCCCGAGCTGATCAAAGTCCTGGGCCGGTTGAAGTACCGGACCAGTTACGGGCAAAACAACCTATACCATGCTCGGGAAGCTTCCTATATCTGCGGCATCATGGCCTCCGAGCTCGGCTTGGACGTACGGCTGGCCAGGCGAGGTGCACTCTTGCACGACATCGGGAAAGCCGTTAGCCACGAGGAAGAGGGTCCCCACGCCATGCTCGGGGCGGAGATCGCCAAGAAGTATGGCGAGAGTGAAAAGATCGTCAATGCCATTGCCGCGCACCACGAACAGGTGGAGCCGATTTGTCCGGAATCGGTATTGGTGGCCGCCGCTGAGGCGTTGTCGGCCGCTCGCCCAGGTGCAAGACGTGAGGCGCTCGAATCCTACGTCAAGCGGCTGGAAAAATTGGAATCGCTTGCTCACGCCCAGAAGGGCGTTCAAAAGGCCTACGCCATCCAGGCGGGAAGAGAGATCCGGGTGATAGTCAGGCAGGAAGACGTGACTGACAGTGAGTCCTTTCAGCTTTCGAGGGAATTGGCCAAGAAGATTGAACAGGAGTTGACCTATCCCGGTCAGATCAAAGTGACCGTCATCCGCGAGAGCCGGTACATCGAGTATGCCAAATGAAGGTCCTGTATATCGGCGACATCATGGGAGAGCCTGGACGGCGTGCGGTTGCTCGGGCCGTTCCGCGTCTCCTGTCTCAGCGTCAGATTGATGTGGTCGTTGGCAACGGCGAGAACGTCGCCGGCGGGTTCGGGATCACGCCTGAACTGGCTGATGAACTGTTCGGAATGGGCCTGTCCGCGATTACGACAGGCAATCACGCCTGGGATAAAAAAGAGATTCTCGATTATTTCCCCCGCGAACGGCGGCTTCTCCGACCGGCCAACTATCCCGAAGGCGTGCCTGGGCAGGGCAGCGTCGTGATTCGAACCAAGAATGGTGAAGAGCTCGCCGTCTTACAGTTGATGGGGCGCGCGTACATGCCCACGCTCGATTGCCCGTTCCAAGTTGCAAAGCGCGAGATGGCGCGACTGAAGAAACTCGTTGCTGCAGTGCTCGTCGACATGCATGCCGAAGCGACCTCGGAAAAAATGGCGATGGGTCATTATCTCGATGGGGAGGCTACGGCCGTGGTCGGAACCCACACCCACGTACAGACGGCAGACGAGCAGATTCTACCAAGAGGCACCGCGTATTTGACCGACATCGGTATGACGGGGCCCCTGCACGGCGTGATTGGTGTGAAGAAAGAGCTTGCGATCGATAAATTTCTGACGGGCATGCCGCGGCGCTTCGAGGTTGCGGGCGGTCCCACCGTTTTTTGCGCTGCCTTAATCGAGTTGGACGCTCGGATCGGCAAGGCGCTGTCAATCGAACGGATTCGGTTTACTGAGTAGGATGTCGGCCACAAGGCAACAGACATTATTCCAGCCCTCAAAGTCGGTGCTGACCGTTTCCCAACTTACCGGCTTACTGCGCACCACCGTCGAAGGCCAATTCTCGGACGTATGGCTCGAAGGAGAGGTATCGAACCTTCGCATGCCGGGTTCTGGTCACATCTATTGTACGCTCAAGGACGAATCCAGTCAGATCCGAGCCGTGCTGTTTCGATCGAGTGCATTACGCCTCAAGTTTACGCTTCAAGAGGGCATGTGCATCATTGTCCGCGGTAGGCTGACCGTCTACGAGCCGCGCGGAGAGTACCAGATCGTACTTGAAACGGTTGAGCCGAAAGGAATCGGCGCGTTGCAGTTGGCGTTCGAGCAACTCAAGGCGCGACTCGCTGCTGAAGGCCTGTTCGATGAAGCCAGGAAAAAACTGTTGCCGCCGTTTCCGTCCACCGTTGGGGTGGTGACTTCACCGACCGGGGCGGCCATTCGGGACATGCTCTCGGTCCTCCATCGACGGTGGCCGATTCTCCATATCATTCTGGTTCCGGTGCGCGTCCAGGGAGAAGGCGCTGGGCAACACGTTGCGGATGCGGTGGCATGGTTGAATGAACAGGCTCTGGTGGATGTGATTATTGTGGGTCGCGGTGGCGGTTCTATCGAGGACCTCTGGACTTTCAACGAAGAGGTCGTTGTCCGCGCCGTGGCTGCCTCTCGTATCCCGATCGTCTCTGCGGTGGGGCACGAGACGGACGTGACGCTGACCGACTTCGCCGCCGACCGCCGCGCAGCGACCCCTTCTGCAGCAGCGGAGACTGTCGTACCCGTTTTGGCTGATGTCGTGGAGCGGTTGCGGGCTTTGACGGTGCGCAACGGTCATGCGATGGCCAGGTATTGTGTGTGGGAGCAGCGGCGGCTGGACGCCTACATCAGCGGCCTCGGGCAGGTCCAGTTACGCATCCGGCGAGAGTGGCAACGGACCGACGGAACCATCGGCCGTTTGAAAACGCTTGTATGCGAGCGAGTGGCTGTGAGTCGGGATCTGGTCCGTCAACATCAACGAGAATTGGCCGGCCTCAATCCGTTGTTTTATGTGAAGCGTGGCCTCTCGCTCATTCCAACACTGGTCCACCGCCTGGAACGACAGATCCTGGTGTTGAACGAAGCACGGAAACGACGGATTGCTGCGATGGCGGCGCAGTTGACACACCTGAGCCCGCTGGCAATTTTGGGCCGCGGATACAGCATACTCATGCGCGCCCGCGATGGGACGATTCTTCGGAGCGCGCTGGATGCTGAAGTGAACGAAGAAATCGTGGCGCGCCTGGCACAGGGGGAGCTGGACTGTACAGTCAAGCGCGTGCTGCCCGATCCATTGGTGTAAATTCACTGGTGAGCCCGGTATAATGTGCCTTCACCATGTGAGAGGACGGTGCCATTGTGGGCGGAGTGAAGTTCGAACAGGCGATGGCCCGATTAGAAGCCATTGTCGGCGAATTGGAAAAAGGGGATCTTCCCCTGGATGAATCCCTCAAGATTTTCGAGGAGGGTATTCGTCTCTCCAAGAGCTGTTTGAAGATCTTGGAGGATGCCGAACGCAAAGTGGAAGTGCTCGTCCAGGATAGGAACGGGAAGAAGCGCCTTCATGCGTTCTCACCCGATGAAGAAGCCGAAGAATCCGCCGACGAGTCGTCTTCTTGATTTCGCGATGCGCCGTTTCAGGCGTGTGCCCTCCTGGTTCAGCCTCGATTCCCTCTTCACATCTGATGAACTCGAAAGCGCCCGTTGGAAAAGAGCGGTTGGATCGTCTGCTGGTGAGCCATGGCCTGGCTACGAGCCGTGAGGTGGCTGTCAGGACTATCCTCGCTGGAGGGGTGCTCGTCGATGGCACGGTAGTCGATAAGCCCGCACGACTCGTGCCGCGTGGCGCGCACATTGAAATCGAGCGAGCGGCTCCCTTTGTCAGCCGATCCGGTGAGAAACTAGCGGCGGCTCTCGATGCCTTTACGACCGACCCGCGGGGACTCGTCGGGCTGGATGTCGGCTGCTCCACTGGTGGATTCACCGATTGTCTCCTCCAACGCGGTATCAAACGGGTCTATGCCGTGGATGTCGGGTATGGGCTTATCGACTGGAAGTTACGTCAGGACCCCCGCGTCATTTTACTTGAGCGGACGAATATCCGGTATGTGGACCGGCTGCGTATACCAGAGCCGATTGATCTTGCCGTCATCGACGTATCCTTCATCTCGCTGACGCTGGTGCTGCCGAGCGTCGTGCCGTTGTTGCGCGAAGATGCACGGGTCATCGCACTCATCAAGCCGCAATTTGAAGTCGGGAAAGGCCAAGTTGGAGCAGGGGGCATCGTACGAGATGACGGGCAACGCCAAGCCGTGACTGAACGGGTGATTGAATGTGCCGCCCGGCTCGGACTTCACAGTGCCGGAACATTGGATTCTCCGGTGAAAGGCCGGAAAGGGAATCGGGAAATTCTTGTCAGCTTTCTGCGTCGGGGTATAATCGCCTCTTCATAACGGTGATCGCGAAGGACGGGAGGAAGCATGAAGGTGTTGGTAACGGGCGGTGCGGGATTCATTGGGTCGCATCTCGTGGACCGGCTTGTCATGGAGGGACATGAGGCGGTCGTTGTCGACAATCTGATAACGGGAAAACGCAGAAACCTCAATCGTGCGGCCCGTTTTTACAAGATGGACATTCAAGGCTGGCGGCTGGAGCGGGTGTTTCGCAACGAACGGCCTAACGTCGTCATGCACTTGGCGGCACAAATGGATGTGCGCAAGTCGGTCGAAGATCCCATGTTCGACGCGCAGGTCAATATCCTCGGAACATTAAATGTCCTGCAGCAAGCCGTCAAACACGGCGTGCGGAAAGTCATTTTTTCGTCTTCGGGAGGAGCGATCTACGGTGAACAGGAAACGTACCCTGCTCCCGAGACCCACGTACTGAAACCGTTGTCTCCTTACGGACTCAGCAAGCTGTGTGGTGAGCAGTACCTCTCGTACTTTCAACGGGTCAGCGGGCTTCAAGCTGTCAGCCTCCGGTATGCCAATGTGTATGGGCCGCGGCAGGATCCCGAGGGCGAAGCAGGGGTGGTGGCAATATTCATTCAGAAGATGCTGAACGATGAGCAACCTGTCATAAACGGGAACGGACGACAAACGAGGGATTTCGTCTTCGTCGATGACGTCGTCGAAGCCAATTTGGCCATGATCGGTCAGGAAACACAGGGCACGTATAACGTTGGTACGGGGGTCGAAACGTCCATCAACGACCTTTTTAGGATTTTAGTCCAGCACACGGGCTCGGTGTGTAAGGAGATTCACGGTCCTGCGAAGAAGGGTGAGCAGGCGCGCAGTGTCATCGACAACACGAAACTGCGTCAAGAAGTATCCTGGGAGCCGAAAGCTGATCTTGTCGACGGCCTGAAAAAGACGGTCGAGTACTTTCAGGCGCGCACACACTGACGGATGCCGCGTCACTGCGTCATGCAGACGGGCACTAATATCTCGGCACTGATCGATCCACCTGCGCTGACCAGGCATCGATCCCACCCACCAGGTTCTTCACGTTTGGGAATCCCTGTTGGAGGAGGAAATTCGTCGCGTCGGCACTTCTCATGCCATGATGGCAAATCGCAACGATCTCGGTTTCACGGTTGAGTTTGCCTAGCGATTGGGGAAGCGTAGCCAAGGGGATGAGTGTCGATCCGTTCAGCTTGGCTAGATCGAATTCCCATTGCTCTCGAACGTCCAGGAGGACGAGTTGATCGCCTTTATCGAGCCGGCTTTTTAGTTCAGTAGGAGTGATGGTGTAACCCATGATCGCCTCCGATGTTTCTTTTCTGAGGCATCATAAGTGAGCCTCGAAAAGGCTGTCAATCCAGTCCACTCGATCATGACCCCGGCCCCAGTGGTCGCTGACTCGCTGTGCTGTTCGACTGGGATGCGGTACGCAGTTCACCTGAGGGCAATAAATGTTCATTTTTGTCACGGAATACCGCTCTTACGAGTCTTTCCTTGGCTGTCCTGAACCATAAATTCAAAAAAACATGGCCTAACATATTGAAAGATATAATGTTGTATCTTTTATGCGTCTAGGTAGGGCACGGTACTTGCTCACCCAAGGGGCTGAAAGGGTCCTCGTGGCCGTTGCCGCCAATTGGGATTTTAGGAGGGTCGGCTGCATGAGGAACTCGGACGCTCAGATTCTCGTCATTTTGATCACGGTGCCGAGTCGGCGAGAAGCCGTACGTATCGGCCAAGCAATCGTGAAAAAGAAATTGGCAGCCTGTGCAAACATCCTTTCGCCGGTGACCTCGATTTTTAGGTGGAAAGGGCGCATTGAACAGAGCCGGGAAGCACTGCTGATTGTGAAAACGACCGGCCGTAGGTACGCGGCCCTGGCAAAATTAATAGGCTCG
>DASTJX010000163.1:0-5080 GCA_035716265.1 Nitrospira sp. | reverse complement strand
CAACGGGATTCGAACCCGTGTTGCCGGCTTGAAAGGCCGGCGTCCTAGGCCAGGCTAGACGATGGGGACCTGGGGTGAGCAGAAAGCGAAGTACATACCACACTCAAGACTGACATGTCACTACAACTCCAGGAAGATCAGTCGATATTTCATGCTTGATCAGGTAGGATGAGGCGCTCGTCGGCTGAGAGGTCGAGGTCATGCAAGGAAGAAACCTGACCTGGTTCGTCACACATGTGATCTGCTGCTTACTCCTGACTGCTTGCGCACATGACACGTATCAGCAGCGGGCCGATCTCATCAAGGATCATACCGAAGCCTTTTACACGCATTTGAAAGCCAACCGTGTGGAATCAGCTGTGCGTGAAAACGAGCAGATTGAAGCTATGGCAAGCGACATGGGCCGCACGGTTCGAAAGCGCGCCTCGCTGCAAGGGGCGACTCCAGTCGAGCGAGAGTTTGCCTTGATGAAGACGGCCCAGGAAGCTGCCGCGAGCAATTGGCTCGCGCTGGGCCAGTACTTCGCCATCAAGAAGCAGTACGCACAGGCCCGAGCGACCTACCAACGCATTCTCAATACCTACGATCATCAGACTGACCGCCCCTACCGGGAACAAGCGGCCCGCGCGCTTGAAGACCTTAATATTCTCGATCCACCGTCCGCCTCAGCGACACATCCGTGAGCGTGCAGGACAGTCGGTATGCTCTGAGCCATCTGTTTGCCTTATGTCTGCTCGTTGTTGGCGGCTGTGCGCACAGCATTCACGTCACACCCGTTCCGCCCTCCGTCTCGACCTCCCCCATCGACCACGTGCTTCGGGTGCAGGTCCCGTTGCTCACCCTGGAAGGCGCAGACCGAATGCCCGGAGTTATCATGCTCGATTGGCCGGTGAAAGACCTTCGTCAGGCTGTAATTGAGTATGCGCGACAACGTCGCACCTTCACCGAGGTCCACGATGAACACGGCGATTTCACGTTAACCGTCCGCGCATGGCTCTGGCTGCGTTCTCGAGAGGCATACCGCTATATCGTCCATCTCGATTCGGACCTCGGACGGACGGGTCAGCCACCTATTAAATCCTATATCGTCGAGAAAGAGGCAGTGGGTTCCCGCATCCGGTGGGTCACGGCCTCGGACCAGGCTCCAATCGCAGCGGCCGTACAAGCAGCCCTCGACGAGCTATTCGATTCTATCGAGCAGGATGCGGCGCTGTTTGGAAAGAAGTAACGAGCGAGAGCAGCGCTAGCCGGTTGGTCTTGATCGAGTCAGCCAGAGAGCGGCAAGACTTCCCAAGGTGAGTCCCGCTGTGAACAAGGCTCCCGCCACCACGATGTCGGCGGTATTCCAGCCACGATGACTCTGTTTTCGCAATTCATGCTTGAGGTTCGGCAAATGCGATTCAGCGCCGAGCCATTCTTCGGAAGTGCCGGAAGATGTCCAGGGAAAACGTTTCATTCCTCGGTCCTTTTCCATTTGATGAACCACAACTTTTCTCCTCATGGCAGCCTAACGATTGGCAACCGCTGTCCGGCCCTCGTTGAATCGGTCCCACGACTCTTTCGCTTGTGAGACGGGGGCAGGCTCGTACTCCGCACAATTTAGCCTCAACGCGGAGTCGCCGATGGGCGCATTCACATAGTCGCAATGATGAGGCTGACCTTCGTTATCGTACTGATGCGGACGGAAAAACCGACATGACACGCACATCCGTGCCACAGAGATTTCTCCTTGTTGTTGCAATGTCCGGATGACTTTCATGAGGCCCCTCAAGAAAGCCACTTGCTCCGTGGACGTCAACGCGCTGGCCGCCTCGGCAAGTAGATTGGGGATCCCGACTGCCGGGGCGCAGGCCCGGGCGCCCCGTGCCGTCAATTCGACATTGACGATCCGGCCGTCCCTATGCGAACGAAAGCGCTTGACCAATCGCTTCCGTTCCAGGGTTGCCACTGCCTCGGACGCCGTCGGAAGGCGCACCACCAGTTCTTGAGCAATGGCCGACACTTGCGCGCTCTGATCGGGTTTGTTTCGAAGCAAGGTGAGCACTTGGCGCTGCAGAGGACCAAGACCGGCTTGGCCTTCACGCCGCCAAGTCCTGCTTTTCATCGCGAGGCTGATTTTTTCGAGCCCGGCCGCGACTTGAACGGGTAACGGCAGGTGATCTTTCGGAACCGGTTTTGCCGGTTGGTTGAGTACGCTCAGTTCAGCCATGGAAGCCCTTTAGGGAACCTCTTATCGAGTGTAGAGGGTCGAGGAAACCCCGTCAAGCCCCAATTGCCACGAACAATTCTACCAGCGATACCGTCATTGTGTCGGCAGCGATGAGTGTTTTATCCCTTCGTCACCTGTCCAGTGAGCGCAAGGATGGCGCCTCCGGCAATAAGGCCCGAGAACAGCTCGCAGGAGCTTCGCTTCATGTGTTCCTCCTTTGGTGGCCCGAACGGATGTGAGACGGCGAGTTTATCTGAAAAGGGAAACGTGCAGAAACGGACTAGGCGGCTTTAAGAGGATCGGCAGATTCGCTGATACAGTCGGGACAGTAGGTATAGGTCAGGCGTGATTTCGTAGGGTCGACGCCATTCGCCATCTTATAAACGTCCCGAGTGACCCAGCGCTCATAGGCGGTCTCCCCATCGTCATGGATGAGCTGACAGAGACTGCAGACACGGATCAAGGCAGCTGGATCAGAGGCCATGCGACCCTCCCTTTCACGGGTCAGCATAACGAACAGCCCGACATTCGATCATTGGGATTTCCCCTAGGGAATGGCTCAGGAGCAACCTAGTGATGGGCGGGGAACAATCCTAGAACGGCGGCGCGCATTTACTGGCTGGTGCCATGACCGCGGATCCTATTGGCCGCAGCGTAATGTCGGAAGGCATCTCGTTTCCGTCCGAGCTTTTCATACAACTGCGCCAAATTACAGTGCGCCTCAAAAAAGTCCGGCGCGCACAACAAGGCTTCTTTATATGCCGATATCGCCGCACTTTTCTGGTGACGATCTTCTAACAACACCCCGAGGTTGAAGTGGGCCAGAGCGAGTTTGGGTTCGTGCTCCAAGGCGCGACGATAACAGGCTTCAGCATCCTCCAACAGACCGAGATTGTGGTTCAGGAGCCCCAGGTTGATATGGGCATCAGTAAGACCAGGGTGTAACCGAACGGCCTCCTGATAGGCTTGTCTGGCCTCCTCGGGAGAATCCTCGACTAAAGTCAGTGCTCGCTGGAACCATCTTTCGGCCGTCTCTCGTCCGCTCCGCTGGAGTTGTGACGCAGACCGTAACGGCCTGGGCGGGAGCATCTGTGCGGTTTCGAAATTCAGCAGAAATTGGCCCGAGTCAGGTTGCCAACGCGAGGCACCATCCCACACGACCACGCGTTTGCCCGAGGCATAAATTTTCACACTGGCGATGGAGGTGTCCTCCTCCAGTTGCCGTTCCAGGCATTCCAGAACTTTTCGGATCCTGGCGACCGACACGCCAGCATCGGTAAGGCCTTTCGTGGTTCGAAGCACGACGAGATTCTGAAATGAGTATGTGCATGATCGCTCCACGCCTGGGAGAGGCAGGAGAGCGGCACGGAGACAGGCTCGCAACTGGGCGCCATCGAGACGGAGAATGCGGCAGAGATCGGCTGCGGAATAGTCTCCCGTCATCGTCTCCCGGAGGAAGCCTTCTTGGCTGGTTCACGAGCAGTGTGAGCTGGTAAAGCCCGCGATCGAGCAGTTTTCTTCTGCGCAGTGTGCGCGAGACTTTCCTTGAGCCGTTGCATCAGATCAACGACGTCAGTAGCAGGCGCGGCAGCCTTGGGAGCCAGTGTGACCGTCTTCCCTTTGGATTTCTGTTCAATGAGCTCAATGACTCGCTGGCGATATTCGTCTTGATAGGCCCCAGCATCAAATCTATCGGTGGAAATCGAGTCAATCAATTGTGTGGCGAGCTTCAGCTCAACAGAAGCCGGTTTCTGATCGCTCTTCGGCACTTCAATAAACGGCCGTATTTCATCATGGTAATACATCCGGTGCAGCAGTAAGCGACCCTCCACTGAACGGATGACATGCAGGCTGTCCTTTCCCCGCCAGACGTATTTAGCGAGAGCAACCCGCTGCATATCTTCCATCGCTTGCGCCAATAGTTGATACGCCTTTTCCCCCTGCTTCTCCACCCCTAGATAATAAGTGCTTTCGAAATAGATCGGGTCGACGGCACTCAAAGGCACGAATTCCAAGATTTGCATGGCGTCACTTTCTGCCGCCTGCAATCGGTCGAGTTCTTCCTGATCGATACGAACGTATTCGTCCTTGGCGATTTCATACCCTTTGGTCACTTCCTCGTACTTCACTTCGCGCTGACAGACAGGGCAGAAGCGCTGTTGCTTCATGCGGCTGCCACACACTGCATGCAGCTGATTGAAATGGATGTCTTGCTCGTCGATGGCGGAATAAATCCCGACCGGAATAGTCACGAGGCCGAACGAAATGTGCGCCGTCTCAAGGCGACGTCCCATATGTCCGTAGAGTGCGTGCCGTCGGCTGCCAGGACTACTGGGAGATCCCCT
This sequence comes from Nitrospira sp., assembly GCA_035716265.1. Lineage (GTDB taxonomy): Bacteria > Nitrospirota > Nitrospiria > Nitrospirales > Nitrospiraceae > Nitrospira_C. The sequence goes on along the minus strand of DASTJX010000163.1, from coordinate 526 downwards.
AGCTTAGCAACCTGCCGAGAGCTCCATTTACTCTTGGCATGTCGGGCTGAATGCTCATGGCAGTTAGCGAGTGTGAGTTTGTAACCTGATCGAGCTTCTTAGAAGCAACCTCACGCTGCACGACGGAGACTTGTCTGGCGCCGTCGAGCCGTTCTTTTAGTCGCCCTTTTTCGGCTGCGCTTCGTGCCATCTCGCTTCGTGCCGTTGATCTTCCTGGCCATGAGAGCTTCCTTCTGTTCTTTGGCCTTCTGCTCTAATCTTTCCCAATCGAGGTCAGCCTTTTCCGCCTTCGGAAACATCGTACCTTCCTCTTCCTTGACATGGTGTTTGATGTTCTCTCCCAAGACTTTAAACTTCGCGTGGTATCGAGCATCGCGGGGGCGCATCCTCTTCAATTCGTTCATTAAGACATGGGCGACGTGATGCTCCTCCAAGGCTTCGTCCATGATTTCTTCTTCATCCAGCTTCTTTCGAATTGCCGGATAGATAAGGGCTTCCTCCAGTCTTGCATGGACATCCAACTCTA
>DASTJX010000162.1:0-12557 GCA_035716265.1 Nitrospira sp. | reverse complement strand
GGCTGTCATTACCTTTATCGTGGGTACCGATCTGTTGGTGCGTCTCCAACCTGATCGCTCGCCGGGCTCTCTGCACCTTTACTCCGCACAGATTGTGCATTTGTTTGACAGTTTTTCAGCTCACCAGTAGACTCGCCACGTAGGTATTTTCATTGAAAATTCGGTTGTTGGGCGGACTCTCAAGAAAAGGTGAGAGTGACTTATGGCGACCTTTGCATATGTCGGACGTTCACGGTCGGGAGCGGTCAAGAAGGGTGAACTGACTGCCAAGACGAAAGATGAGGCGGTCGATCAGCTCCGCAAGCAAAGTGTTGTCGTCACGAGTCTGGAGGAAAAGACCGGGAAGGGAGGGTTCAAGCTCAGCTTCGGGTCCGGCCTGACCGATAAAGACCTCGTGGTCTTCACGCGGCAGTTCGGCACCATGATCAATGCCGGTCTTCCGCTTGTGCAATGTCTGGAAATCCTATCCACACAATCTGAAAATAAGGTGCTGCGCGAAACGGTGGGTGAAGTCAGGGGACAAGTGGAAGCCGGCTCCACTTTTTCCGACGCGTTGCGGCGGCATCCCAAAGTGTTCGACGACCTGTACGTGAACATGGTGCACGCAGGCGAGGTCGGCGGTTTGCTCGACACCATTCTGACCCGCCTCGCGAAACATATTGAAAAGGCGATGAAGCTCAAGGGGCAAATCAAGTCGGCCATGATCTATCCCTCGGCCATTCTCGGCGTCGCGGGCATCGTGATCACCGTCCTGATGATCTTCGTGATTCCCATATTTGCCAAGATGTTCGAAGAGCTCTCCGGGGGCAAAGTGGGCTTGCCGGGCCCAACCCAGCTCGTCATCGACATCAGCAATGCCTTTCAATCGTTTTGGTACATCGCCGTCGGGCTCATCATCGGAGTGGTCATAGTCGTGAAGAAATACTACGCTACGCCAAAGGGCAGGCTCGCAATCGACAGGTTTTTGCTGAAGACGCCGGTATTTGGCGACCTGATTCGCAAAGCGTCCGTTGCCAAGTTCACGCGTACGCTGGGTACGCTGCTTTCGAGCGGCGTCCCTCTTCTCGACGGATTGATCATTTGTGCCAAAACCTCAGGCAACAAGGTTATCGAGGAAGCGCTGTTGAACGCCCGCGTCAGCATCAGCGGAGGAAAAACGATTGCGGATCCGTTGACTCAGAGTCAGGTGTTTCCCAAGATGGTCACGCACATGATTGCAGTGGGAGAATCTACGGGCGCACTCGATGCCATGCTCGGAAAAATCGCCGATTTCTACGAAGATGAGGTCGATCAGGCGGTGGCCTCACTGACGTCATTACTGGAACCCATGATGATGGTGTTTTTGGGAGTCGTGATCGGCTTCATTGTCATCGCGATGTATCTTCCGATCTTCAAGATGGCCTCCGCGATCGGGTAGGCTTTTGCGCCGCTCTTCGCCGGTTTCCTCGCACGCCCGGTCCGGGTGGGCATCTTCGAACCGACACAACGCATGGATGCTCTGCGAGCCAGGCTTCAATGGTTGATGGGACTTCGGGTGACCTTCGTCACCCTAATGCTGGGCTTGTCGCTCATCTTTCAAGCGACGAAAGGCGAACGCGTTGATACCTTTTATACACTCATCGTCCTCACCTATGCGCTGACCATTCCCTCCGTCATCTTTCTTCGTACCCTCAAGACGCCTTCCGCCCTCGCAACGTTCTTCTGGATCCAAGTTGGCATCGATTTTCTTCTGGAAACAGTGCTGGTCGCGCGGACTGGAGGAGTCGAGAGTCCCTTCGCGGTCCTCTATGTGATCACGGTTGCCGTCGCCAGCCTCATTCCACAGCGCCGCGTCGGTCTGTTTGCGGCATGCGCGTGCATCATTGTGTTCGGCATGGTGACGAACGCTCAGCTGTACGGCTTTGCGTCGAGCTGGGGTAGTGTGCCGGCGGGGAGCGTCAATGCTGCGGAGGTGTTCCAGACGTTCGGTGTGTATGCGTTGGCGCTTCTCGTCGTGGGATTGCTGAGCGGTACGTTGGCGGATCAACTGTATCGCGTCGATCAATCGCTCCGCGAAAAAGAACAAGGGTTGAACCGGCTCCAGGCCTTTCACGAAAACATCGTCCGGAGCATCAGTAGCGGGATCTTTACCGCCGATGCTACAGGCGTCCTCACGTCTTTCAATCCCGCGGCGCAAGAACTGACCGGCTACACAGCGGGTCAGGTCCTGGGGCGGGCGTGGCGTGAAATCTTCAACTGGCATCCGAATCAGCCGTCCGACGACGCGACCGCCGGAGCGCTGCCTGCCATGACGCGGTTTGAGGTGGAGTGTAAGAAGGCGAACGGCAACCGACTCGTGCTCGGCATGACTGTCTCGCCGCTCTATGAACAACGGGAGGAACATGGCCTGGTCGGTGTGTTCAAGGATCTGACGCAAATCCGAGAGCTCGAAGCAGAAATGCGGCGCAAGGAATGGCTGGCCAACCTGGGTGAAATGTCGGCCGGGATGGCCCATGAGATCAGAAATCCATTGGGGGCCTTGGCCGGTGCGATGCAGATGCTGCGGAAGGAATCGACCGCCGATGAGACCGAACGCCGGCTCATGGACATCGCCATCCGGGAGGCGACGAGGCTGGACGCCATTATTACGGAGTTTCTTCAGTACGCCAGGCCGCCGGAGCTCAATTTGGCCGAACACAATATAAACAAAATTCTTGCCGAGACGATGGATCTAGTACAACATGAAGCGCGGATCAGAAAACGGATCACGATCGCGACCTCATTGGCCGTCGAAGCCCTGGTAGTTCAGGTCGATCAGAATCAAATGCGCCAAGTGTTTTGGAATCTCGCTACCAATGCGTTTGACGCCATGCCGGAAGGGGGGCAACTCAACATTTCCACAGGGTGTCGCCATGTCGACGCCCCCGGACGAAGCGGCGACGTCGTCGAAATCGCCTTTCAGGATACGGGCGACGGCATTGCGCAGGACCATTTAGACAAGATCTTTCTCCCCTTCTTTACGACGAAGAAAGAAGGCTCTGGCTTAGGGCTGGCCGCCGTCCATCGCATTGTCGATCTGCACGGCGGCTGGATCAAGGTTGAGAGCCAGCCGCAACGGGGGACATGCTTTGTGGTGTGTCTGCCTCGCTCGGGTGACGATGGTGTGCGGTTATGGCATGAGGGACGAACGCCGTGGAAAAGATCCTAGTCGTTGATGATGAAAAGAGTCTCCGGGAAGTCATGAGCATTATGCTCAAGCGCGCCGGGTACGAGGTCACCGAAGCCTCCGACGGGGAGCAGGCGATCGGAGAGGTCAACAAGGAGATCTACGATCTCGTCATCACCGACCTCCGCATGCCAAGAGCGGACGGAATGGACGTTCTAAAAGCGGTGAAGTCGTCCTCACCCGACACGGTTGTATTGGTCGTGACGGCGTTCGGGACAGCGGATTCCGCTGTGGAAGCGATGAAGCAAGGCGCCTATGACTATCTCACCAAGCCATTTCAGGTAGACGAAGTCCAGCTCATCATCCGGAACGCACTTGAAAAGCGCCGGCTGTCCACAGAGAACATGCTGCTCAAGCGTGAAATGGCCAGCCAGTCCTCCTTCGCGCAGATCGTTGGACAGAGTGAGGCGATGCAAAAAGTGTTTGACGTTGTGCGCAAGGTGGCTGACTCGAAGAGCAATGTGCTGATTTGCGGGGAAAGCGGAACAGGGAAGGAATTGGTCGCCCGGGCGATCCATTACAACAGCGCTCGCAGCCCCATGCCATTTGTCGCGGTCAACTGCAGTGCAGTACCGGAAACCTTACTCGAGAGCGAACTGTTCGGCCATATGAAGGGGTCCTTCACAGGCGCGGTGGCAAACAAAGCCGGTTTGTTCGAAATCGCCAACGGCGGGACGATTTTTTTGGACGAGATTGGCGACACCACCCCGGCCATACAGGTGAAGCTCCTTCGAGTCATTCAAGAGCGGGAATTCCGAAGAGTGGGCGGCAATCAGGACGTGAAAGTCGATGTGCGGGTCATTGCGGCGACGAACCGCGAGCTTGAAAAAGCTGTGGCCGATGGCTCCTTTCGGGAAGATCTCTATTATCGTCTCGATGTCATTCCCATCCGCCTTCCGCCGCTGCGCCTCCGGGCCGGCGATATTCCGCTGCTCGTCGCACATTTTTTCGAGAAATTCTCGCAAGAAAGCGGGAGGGCAGCGCCAACGCTGACGCCGGAGGCGATGCACGTCCTTTTAGGGCATGAATGGCGAGGCAATGTGCGGGAGCTGGAAAACTTGATCGAGCGCGTCGTCGCCTTTTCGACGGGCACCGTGACCGACACGGATGTCCGTGGATGGCTCCATCATGCGCTCGCCCCTCAGCAATCACAAGGGGTACCGACGGACCTGCCGGAGGATGGGCTCGATTTGGAAGGACTTATCAACGGGATTGAGAAGGATCTTTTGATGAGAGCGTTGGAACGTTCGAAATGGGTCAAGAAGAAAGCGGCCCGGCTCTTGAAGTTAAACACCAGATCGTTCCGGTACCGGTTGGAAAAATATGCTATAAAAGGAGGTCGTGACTAACCGCGAGTCAGGATCGTTTCAGTCCTGCCCTTCTTCAATCACGGTTCATGCTCCCGCCAAGATCAATCTCATTCTTCGAATCCTCGATCGTCGCTCGGATGGCTATCATAATCTCTGGTCGGTGATGCAGACGGTTGCGCTGGAAGACGAAGTGCAAATCCGTGCAACTTCCCCGAGAGGGATCCGCCTGATCTGTGACACCGAGCTCTTATCGGTAGACTCCAGCAATCTCGTGTATAGGGCAGCATCTGCCGTCCTCGATCAAGCCTCTCTCTCCGTCGGCCTCGACATGGAGCTGCGCAAACGGATTCCAATGGGAGCGGGGCTCGGCGGAGGCAGCAGCGACGCGGCCGCCACCATCCTTGGCCTCAATCAGCTGTTGAAGCTGGGATGGTCGAGAGAACAGATGCAGTCAGTTGCCGAACAGTTGGGCAGCGATGTGCCGTTCTTTTTATTCGCCCCTGCCGCAGTGGTCTCTGGGCGTGGTGAGGCCGTGAAACCGGTGTGGGTGGAAGAAAGTCGCTGGGTTGTGCTGGCGAAACCGGGATTCGGTGTGGAGACAAAATGGGCCTATCAGGAACTCGCAGCAACCCGAACAGATGCGCGCCCGCTGTCTTCTGCCCACATGGAGATTGACCGACATACCCGGCTCACCTGGACACAGCTTGCCACTGTGGCAGAAAACGACTTCGAAGCACCTGTCTTTGCTCGCTATCCGGTGTTACGCGAGATCAAGGAGGCTCTGAGCATGCAGGGTGCTGACCTTGCCCTGCTGTCGGGCAGTGGCGCGACGATGTTTGGGATCTTCAGCACCGAATGGGCAGCCCGGCGCGCGCATGCGCATCTCGCCCAGGACCAGCGGCTTCAAGTCTTTGTCGTTCCAACGTGTTCTGAGCCAGTGACGGTCTCTTAGCGATGGCCAGGTGATCCCGCCCCGTTGACAATCTTGCCTGAATTCCGTTACAGTTCAGTCCCTTAATTGGCTTCCGCAACAGTGCGAGCGAATGAGGGTGGCGGGTTCGAGAGTTACGCCCACCGATGCCCGCCGTCGAACGACCACGTACGACTAGTATTTCCATTTTCGATACGGAAAAGTGTTCGGGGGGTCGATGAGCAGAGAATTGATGATTTTCTCTGGCAACGCAAACTTGGCACTCGCCCATGAGATTTGCGCCTATCTCGGCACGAAGCTTGGTGAGGCGACGGTGTCATCATTCAGCGATGGGGAAATCCGCATCAAAATTGAAGAAAATGTGCGCGGCGCGGATGTCTATGTCGTGCAATCGACCTGCTGCCCAGTCAACGATTCCCTTATGGAATTGCTGATCATGATCGATGCGCTCAAGCGCTCTTCTGCCTATCGCATTACGGCCGTGATGCCGTATTTCGGCTATGCCAGGCAGGATCGAAAGGATCAGCCCCGCGTGCCGATTACCGCCAAGCTGGTGGCGGATCTCATCACGACAGCGGGCGCCGATCGGGTTCTGACCATGGATCTCCATGCCGGACAGATTCAAGGTTTCTTCAACGTGCCGGTCGACCACCTGTATGCCTTGCCGGTGCTGCTGGATTACATCACGAAAAAGAAAGTCAGTGACCTAGTAATCGTCTCACCCGACGCAGGCGGCGTCGAACGGGCTCGCGCCTTTGCCAAGCGCCTGCAGGCCAATCTGGCCATCATCGACAAACGTCGTGAGGGGCCGAACCAGACACAGATCATGAACATCATCGGCGACATCAAAGGGAAGAGCACGCTGTTGCTGGACGACATGATCGACACGGCGGGGACTATTGTTCAAGGCGCACAAGCTTGTGCGGACAAAGGTGCGCGCGAAGTCTGGACAGCGTGCACGCATGCCGTTCTATCCGGACCCGCGCTGGAACGCCTCAAACAATCCTGCCTCACACAAGTGATCATTACGGATACCATTCCAATCCAAGAGAAACAGCGAGTGTGCCCGAAGATTCATCAGTTGTCGGTGGCGCCTTTGCTCGGTGAGGCCATCCGGCGCATACACGCAGATGAGTCGGTCAGTTCGCTGTTTGCCTAACGCCTAACGGGAACATCGCATAAGACAGGAGGGGACGGAGGAGTACCATGAGATTTGATTTGGCGGTCACAGTCAGAGAAAAATCCGGAAAAGGCGCGGCACGCCAGCTTCGGCGCAGCGGGAAAGTGCCCGGCGTTCTCTATGGTCAGGGAGAGTGCCTGTTGCTTACGATCGAACCGGAACCTTTGACCAAGATTTTGAAGTCACAGGCCGGAAGCACGGCGTTGATCACGCTGACGGTCAACGGGGCGAAGGCCAAGCCCAAACGGACCGCCCTTTTGCGCGATTTCCAGGTGGATCCGGTCGAAGGACATGTTTTACATGCCGACCTGTTCGAAATCTCGATGGATAAGCCGATTCGCGTGAAGGTCCCCGTGCACGTGATCGGAGGGACTCCGGCTGGTGTCAAAGAAGGCGGCATTCTTCACTACAATACGCGAGAGCTGCACGTCGAATGTTTGCCGGGAGCATTGCCGGACCATATCGAGGTCGATGCGTCGCCGCTTACTATTGGCCAGGGCATCCACTTAAAGGAGATCGCGAAGATTGAAGGGCTGCGCTATCTGGACGATCCGGATCAAATGGTCGTGAGCGTGGCGGTTCCTATGTCGGATGCCAAGCTTGAAGCCCTGTTGACGAGCCAGGCTGCCGGGCCTGAAGGTGCAAAAGAGCCGGAAGTGGTTGCAAAGGGCAAGGCGGCGGTCGAAGGTGCCGAAGGTGTGGCAGCTGCTCCTGGTGCAGCCGCGCCGGCTGCGGGTGCCGAGGCCAAAGCCGGCGACAAGAAAGAGGCTACCGCCGCGGGCGCAGCTCCTAAAGCCGAGAAGAAAGAAGCCGAGAAAAAGAAGTAACGTTGCGCCTCATCGTCGGCCTAGGCAATCCCGGCGCGGCTTACGCCCAAACCCGCCACAATGCCGGTATGTGGGTCCTCGAGCGAGCCGCTGCTCGCTGGTCCGTCCGCCTTGCCCGGCGTGGTACAGCTCAACGAGGTTCCGGTCGTCAGGGATCTGCCCTGATTGAGCTTGCCGGCACCCTCGGGTTCATGAATGTGACGGGCCCTCTGCTAAAAGGTCTTCTTCGGGAGTTGCAACTCACCAGCGACGATCTCATTCTCGTCCACGACGATCTGGACCTGGAACCTGGCCGCCTCCGCATCAAACAGGGCGGAGGGCCTGGCGGACACAACGGCATCAAATCGGTGATTGATGCGCTGGGCACTCCTCATTTCGTCAGGCTAAAAATTGGCATCGGGCGCCCAGCGCCGGTGCAAGACCCGGCGGACTACGTGCTGGAAACGGTCACGGGGGATGAGATGGACGTCATTGAGCCTTGTCTTGAGCGGGCGGTGGACGCGCTCGAAATCCTCATCCATCGCGGCGCTCAAACTGCCATGAATCAGTTCAACGTCCGGGAACGTGATGCGCCGAATGGAGAAGAAAGGCTGAAAACCGAGAACTAAGTACTGCGCCCATCGCCGGTGGGTTACTGCAGCGCTCACTGTTCCGGACTCAGAACGTCAGGTATGGGACTCTGTTGCGGCATGATCGGCTTGCCGAACGTCGGCAAGACCACGGTGTTCAATGCCCTCACCGGGGGAGGGGCGCTGGCCGCCAATTATCCGTTTGCCACTGTTGATCCCAATACCGGGATTGCGCTCGTTCCGGATCCACGTCTGCTCACGCTGACTGACATCTTCAAGTCGAAGAAGACTACCTATAGTACGCTCGAAGTCCGTGATATTGCCGGCTTGGTTGAAGGTGCCAGCAAAGGGGAAGGACTTGGCAATCAGTTCCTCGCCCATATCCGCGAAGTGGATGCATTGTTGCACATCGTTCGTTGCTTTCATGGTACGGACGTCGTGCACGTCAACGGCAGCGTCGATCCGCTCAGGGACATCGGCGTGATTGAGACCGAACTCATGCTCTCCGACTTAGACTCGCTCGACCGCAGGAAGCAGAAGACTGAGAAAAAAGTCAGAGCCGGTGACAAGAAAGCCGCCTTCGAAGTGGAGTTTCTGAGTAGACTGATGGGACTACTCGACCAAGGCGAGTGGCTGGGCAATCTTGGCTATACACCGGAGGAGAGGCTCATCCTCAATGACTGTCAGCTGCTTGCTGCCAAGCCCGTGCTCTTTGTGGCCAATGTGTCAGAGGGCAAGAATGCGGATGAGCAGACGGTCAAGACGGTTCGCGACTTCGCGCAGAAACGTGGTGCCCGGGTTGTCACAATCTGCGGTCAGTTTGAGGCCGAACTCGCCTCCTTGCCGGAGAGTGAACGAATGGACTTCTTGAATGAGATGGGACTGACCGAGTCCGGTCTCGTGCGTCTGACACGGGAAGCCTATGCGCTGCTCAATCTCGTCACCTTCTTTACGGCGGGAGAAACGGAATCGCGCGCCTGGCCTGTTCCGAGAGATACCAGGGCTCCGCAAGCAGCCGGCAAGATCCATTCAGACATGGAGCGAGGATTTATCCGTGCCGAAGTCTATCACTATGACGATCTGCTCGCATGCGGCTCAGAAGCCAAGGTCAAGGAAAAGGGGTTGTTCAGACTTGAAGGGAAGGAATACGTCATCAAGGAAGCCGACGTCGTCTATTTCCGATTCAACGTGTGATTGACCGCCAGGGCCCCTCTCTTTACCGCCTTCGTGCACTGCTGTTACATCTCCTCGTTTTGCACGTCGAATATCCTTTTGCAGCGTCAGAAAGCCGCCCACGCAGCAGATGTCGTTACGCAGCGAGGCGTGTCAATAATGCACCTGAAGAGTCGATCTCGGCTTTGAGGGATATTCGCATGTGGTGCAGGGCCGAACGATTGGCGTCGGCATCGATCGAGATGACACAGTCCGAAGGCACGGTGACTTCAAACTCACGCATGTAGGCGTCGGCCGCGGTGAACAACACGCAATTGTCGCCGGCCACCCCGGTAATAATCACTCGCTCAACTTGCAGATAGCGAAGCAGCAACTCGAGTGGCGTCGCATAGAACCCCGAGTGCCTGGGCTTCAATACAAAATAATCGTCTTCATCTGGCAGCAGAATCTGGGCGATGCTCTTTCCACGGCATTGCTCATGCAGACATCGAGTGACAAGTTTACGAAAGTCCGACTGCCACTTGCCGAAATTATCGTTTACGTAAACGACCGGCAAACTGTGCGTTTTCATCTGCTGTTTCAGGTGCGCGATATGTGTTGCAGTGTGTTCAATAGCGGGAAACAGCTTGGCTGCGTCATCGAAACGAAACTCATTGATCATATCGATAATAAGGAGGCCAGCCTTGGCAGAGTGACGTACGCGCGGCATGATCGGTTTACGCGGCTTTCCGCAGGTACGACGTGATGTGGTGTAAGTCCTGGACGAAACGACGGTATTCTTGTTCGCGCTGCGCCGATTCGGGATGTCGAAGAATAGCAGAAGGGTGGACCGTGACAAAGACGGTGGCAGCGAGCGGGGTCGCCCAGGCCCGACCCCGCATCTCACCGAGTCGGACGGCCTTGGCGAAAACTGATTGAGCTGCGGTCGCGCCGAGGCACACGACGACGCGTGGCTGTAGTACGCGCAATTCGGCTTCGAGCCAGGGCCGGCAGGCGGCGATCTCAGCTGCCGATGGCTTCTTATGTTTGCGGCGCTTGCCCTGCGGTTCCCATTTAAAGTGTTTTACGGCATTCGTGACATACAGGTCCCGGCGGTCAAGTCTGGCTTCGTCCAGTGCCTTATCTAGAATTTTCCCCGCCGGTCCTACAAAGGGATGACCCGCGCGGTCTTCTTGATCCCCCGGTTGCTCGCCCACCAGGAAGATCGATGCATGTGCCGGGCCTTCTCCAAAGACGGTCTGGGTGGCCTGCTTGTACAAGTCGCATCCTGTGCAGCGGGCAGCAGCCTCTTGTAATGTGGGGAGACTTAGGTGAGAGGGGATGAAGTCGACTGATCGGGCGGGGCGTCGCATAGACCATCATAGCACGTTTTCTCATGCGGCCATGCGGCGTCGGTCGTGGAATCCAGGGGGTACAGATCAAGCACGGTGAGAGTCGCGACACCGAAGGCTTCCTCTACAAGTCCCTGGACGACATAGGCCCGGTTGGATGAAAGCACATGGCAACGCCGCCGATAGACGTCGGGGAAAAGGGTGGCGTCATACAGCGCCGTGTGATCTTCGAGCGTGATGAATTCCATCGGCAGACCGTGTTTGGTTTCAACCGGTTTTTCGGTGATGAGCCATCCCACCATGGTGATGCGGGATCCGATGAACTGATGCATCTGCGAGGCCGGCAAGGGACGCAGCTGCTCGATCTGCTTACGATAGAGCGTCAAGGGATGACAGCTGGCGAGAAAGCCGAACGCCTCGATCTCATGACCTCGCTTGTGGGAAGCCGGATACTCATCCGGGATAGGTAAGGGGCCGGCTTCTTTCTCAGCGAACACCCGCCACAACAGAGCCGGTCGTGTCAACTCGCCGGAAATGGAATCGCAGCAGCCCGCACGGATCAGCGCCCGGGCATGCACGGGCTCAAGGGGCACACGCCGGAGAAAATCCTGAAACGATCGGAACGGACCTGCCTGGTCACGTTCGGCCATGATCGCCGTGGCGACGGGTTTGGGAATCGTTTTCACCTGCATCAAGCCCATTCGAAGTCGGTCCCCTTCGCCCCGATAAGCCCAGTCGCTCGTATTCACATCGGGAGGGAGGATCGCCAGTCCCATCCGTCGGGCTTCCGAGAGATAAGCGAAGGTCGAATAAAACCCCCCTTCATTGCTGATGACAGCCGCCATGAATTCGGCCGGATAATGAGTCCGGAGATAGGCGGACTTGAACGAGACCTGAGCATAACTGGCCGAATGAGGCTTGCAGAAACTATAGCCGGTAAAGCTCATGATCATTGTCCAGATTTTGGCGATCGTGGCCGAGGAGGCGCCGTTCTTTGCTGCACCGCGGCAGAACTGATGATAATAGTCTCGCAGTTGCCGGTGTTTGTGTTTTTTGCTGAGGACCTTCCGCAGTTGGTCCGCGTCTTCCAGTGAAAAATTCGCGAGCGCCATCGCCACTTTTGTGACGTCTTCCTGGTAGACCATGATGCCGTGGGTTTCTTCCAGGATGGATTCCACCAAGGCGTGAAGAGGATCATGCGAGTGCCCGTGCGCGCGCCTGACGAAGTCGTTCACGAAGGTGATCGCGGCGGGCCGGACCAGCGAAGAGACCATCACGAGATAGTCGAAGACGTCGGCCACGGCAAGACGATCGGCAGGCATCCCCTTCCAGAGCTTTTTGAGCAAGAGCCTTGTTGCGGGAGATTCAATATAGAAACACCCGATGGTATCTCCGCGTCGGATCAGATTGCGGGTGGCTTCGTCCGTCAGCGGATCCCAACTCGCATAGTCAATCGTATGCCCGGTGCGCGCCACGGCGGCAATCGCATCACGGATGACCGCAAGTGAGCGGTTACCCAGCAGATCAATTTTGACGAGCCCCGCTTCCTCCGTCTGATCCTTTTCCCATTGAATCACCGGTAGGCCTTTTGCTGTGAACTCGACCGGCACGTATCGTCTAATCTCGTCCGGAACAATCACCAGGCCGCCGCAATGCATCGAGAGGTGGCGAAAGTGATGCTGCGCACGAAGGGCTTGGGCGAGTATCTCTGGCCATGGCGCTTGGAGTCGCAGCGCCTGCGAGAGTCGGTTCACCCAGTGCCCGTTGCTTGGCACATCGGCAAATTGCAGAAGACCTGTTTGCCGTGTGATGCGTGAAGCGATCGCCGTGATTTCCGCGGCGGACATCCCGTAGACCTTCGCCGTCTCGCGGATGGCCGCACGGAAGCCCAGACTGTTCTGATTCGCCACCATGGCAGCCTGACGGTCGCCATAATGCTGGAAGACCCATGCCAAGATTTGATCCCGCTCGTCCCACGGAAAATCGATGTCGATGTCCGGTGGATCTTTCCGGCCGGGATTGAGAAACCGC
>DASTJX010000161.1:0-9349 GCA_035716265.1 Nitrospira sp. | reverse complement strand
GGCCGGCGTCGGGGTCATGAATATCGACAACGGGTTCGGAGCCGGCTGTCTTGCGCACCGCATCAATGTCTTAGGGATGAAGCAGGAACGGTCAGGCTGATGGTCCGGCCACTCTCGACGAGTTACTTCACTTCCAGCGTGCCGCGTTTTGGCCAGGAAACCATGAGCGTCCGTGGGCCCTTTTCGCCGTTTGAAAGGAGCTTCGCCCGCAGTTCGAATTGATAAATGCCCGCCTCCGCCGGCGCTTTCGTCTGGTCCATGCCATCCCAGGTCAGGACGACGGGAATCGTGCTGTGGTCGGTGCTGATAGGCGTGATTGCCGGCAGTTCGAGCGGCTTCCGCATGGAAAGAAAGCGGATGGATCGTTTGGAGGGAGAGGTGACCAGCGAGGACACTTCCAGAATCGTCGCGCCATCCAGTTCCCGGGGCAATTGAACAACGGTTGAAAATTCCAGGGACCCCGTCGACACCGTATAAGGATTAGGGCTGATCTTCAATGCAAGCACCTTCAGTTCCGGCTCCGGACGTGGAGCCCTTGCCGGTTTTGATTTCGCCGAAAGGGCGACAGGATGCAGCAGGATACAGGAGACCAGCGTGAATGGGAGAAGCGCACGTATGGGATGGAAGCAGGCTGGTGGCGATTGAGCGGCCGGTATGGTTCCCAGCATGGAGATCTATGGGCCCAGGTTTCCAAGAGGCAGGAGAAACCAATTTGCCAGAGTGGGATAACACAGTGCAGAGAAGCTGTCAATGCACACTCGTCATTGCCGTGACAATGGATCGTTGGGTAAGATGACGCGACTTCATCACCAGCACATGAACAATTTCTCCGCGGTTGAAGCTGGGAGCGTTCTGACGCGAAGAGCACATCCCAGCGGACCGGTACTGTAACGGAAGATGAGCGGATTGTTCGCGAAAGGACGGCGTGGGCGCACACCTCCACTTTGACTGTTTCTCGGGGATCAGCGGTGACATGACCTTGGGTGCGCTTGTGGATGCGGGTGCACCATTCGGCGAGTTGGTCAAGGGACTCAAACGACTCGGCGTACCGGGCTTTACACTCCGCAAGAGGCGAGTTCGGCGTGGCGCCATTTCTGCCACGAAAGTGGACGTGATCATCACGTCCGGTCTTCCGCGTCCCTGGCCGCTGACCCGTATCCGGAAGACACTTTCCCAGAGCCGGCTCTCTTCCAAAATTCAGCAGCAAAGCCGCGCGGTGTTCGAACGGCTGGCCGACGCAGAGGCCAAGGCACATCGCGTCGCAAGCGACCACGTGCATTTTCATGAAGTCGGACTGGTCGATTCGTTCGTCGACATTGTGGGAGGGCTCATTTGTTGCGATCTGCTGGGCGTGAGCCGCGTCACGGCCTCGGCAGTCAATGTTGGGACCGGCACGCTGCAATCGGCACACGGCATCTTACCGGCTCCAGGCCCCGCTGTGGCGATCCTCGTGAAAGGAGTGCCCATATTCAGTGCCGGACCAGCAAGGGAATTGACCACTCCGACGGGCCTCGCCTTGTTACGAACTCTCACGGAGGACTTCGGACCGATGCCTCAAATGAGACCGGTCGCGGTCGGTTATGGCGCAGGGGATGCCAATCCGGCAGGGTGGCCGAACGTGCTTCGGGTGTTTTTGTCAGGAGACGGCGATTTGGGCGGCCGGGTTCGCGATACGGTGGTCCAGATGGAAACGAACTTGGATGATGTCAACCCGCAAACGTATGAACACATTATGGAACGTCTTTTTGACGCTGGCGCTCTTGATGTGACACTCATCCCTGTGATCATGAAGCACGGGCGCCCCGGCATCGTGCTGACCTGCCTTGCCTCCTCCGCTGCGGTCGAGTCTTTGCTGGATGTGCTGTTCGAAGAGACGACGACGTTGGGAGTGCGCGTGCAGGAAATCACCCGGCATATCCTCCGGCGACGGTTTACCTCGGTGAAGATCCGCGGCGGCATCGTCCGCATCAAGATTGCGGCGGTCGATCGCACGAGCAGCAAGGCCGCGCCCGAGTTCATCGATTGTAAACGGATTGCCGAACGCACGGGCCGCCCCGTGAAGGCGGTGTTGGAAGAGGCGGCAGTGGCCTATGCAAAGACCCGGAGCGCGGCAAAGGATCGTCCGTGACGCTGCTCGGGTACGTTCTGTTGTTCGGAGCCTCTGTCGGTCTGACCCTCGGCGCCTGTGCGCTGTTTACCAACGCGGTTGAATGGCTCGGGAAGCGGTTGAATCTGTCAGAGGGCGCCGTCGGCAGTGTGTTGGCCGCAATCGGAACGACTCTACCCGAGACCTCGATCCCGATCGTCGCGATTTTTTTCGGTGCCACCCGGGAAGAAGCAGAAGTCGGCCTGGGCGCAATCCTGGGCGCGCCGTTCATGCTCAGTACCTTAGTCGTCCCGCTGCTTGCCGTACTCCTCTTGATCTATGCCCAGTTGGGGAAACGCGGCCGTTCCTTCCGTCTCAATTACAAAGACGTCACGATCGATCTGTCCTGTTTTGCCCTGGCCTATACGGTCGCAATGGCCTGCACCTTCGTGCCGTCCAGGCCGTTACGGATTATCGTGGCCGTGGGATTGTTGGGGTTGTACAGCTACTACGTAAAAATCAAATTCAGCGACGATGCTGCCGGCGGTGAGGCGAGCGATTTGAGTCCGTTGGTCTTTGCCAAACGCAGCGCCCGGCCGTCCTATGCCCTGATCGGACTGCAGGCGGTGGCCGGCCTGGGGGGTCTCGCGCTTGGGGCGCATCTATTCGTCATGGCGGCTGATTCAACGGCGCAGCTGCTCGCCATCTCTCCGCTGATACTGGCGCTGCTCATTGCACCGCTCGCCACGGAATTGCCCGAGATGTCCAACAGCTTTCTCTGGCTCTATCAAAAAAAGGATCGGCTGGCCGTGGGCAACGTCACGGGCGCAATGGTATTTCAAGGCACCGTTCCGGTCTCGGTCGGGTTGATTGGAACCGAATGGACGCTCGCGCCCTCGGCGCTCCTGACGATGGTCTTGGCCGTCCTGGCGACTGGGAGTTTATTGCTTCAAGCTGTCTGGTCCGGTCACTGGCGACCGTGGTTGCTCACCATCGGGGCGATACTTTATATAGGATATGCATTCTATCTGTATGGGTATTGATCCACTCGACAAGAAGGGTACCCCTGCGCGGCGAGTAGCCTCACGTCAGCACCAACGCCTTGGCGTCTTCATCCGGACGCAACCGTGAAAAAAACCCGATTGCCAACCCGCGTGCCCATGATCGGAATTACGATGGGCGATCCCGCCGGGATTGGACCGGAGGTCATTGCTAAGGCCATCGCGGGAACCGCACTCCGCCGGATCTGTGTTCCCTTAGTGATCGGATCGCAGGAGGTCATGCAGCGTACCGTGAAGCAGTTGAAGCTGAGCCTCGAGGTGTGTGCCGTCAAGGGTCACGACCCAGTCCGTCTGAGGAAGGGCCAAATCGCTCTCTTCGATCCTCTCGATCAACCACTCGGCCCCTACAAGCTCGGCGTAGCGTCGGCTGAGACCGGAGCGGCTTCCGTCGCATTCATCAAGAAGGCGGTGCATTTGGCCCAATCCGGATGCATTGAGGGCATGGTCACTGGGCCCATCAATAAAGAAGCGATGAACATGGCCGGCTGCCATTTTCCCGGCCATACCGAGCTCCTGGCTGATCTGACACAGACGCCGGAATCTGGCATGATGATCATCGGCGGCCGGCTCAAGATTATGTTTGTGACGACGCATGTCTCGATCAAGGAGCTTCCCGGAGTCTTGACGCAAGCCAAGATCGAAAAGGGCATTCGGCTTGCACATTTCGCTTTGACGACCCTCTTCGGCGTCAAGAAACCTCGCATCGGGGTCGCCGCGTTGAACCCGCACGCCGGTGAGCACGGATTGTTCGGCGACGAAGAAATCCGCCTGATTGGGCCCGCCGCACGCGCCGCTCAAGCCCAGGGTATTCTCGCCAGTGATCCACTCCCGGCCGATACCCTGTTCGGCAAGACTGCCAAGGGCGACTATGACGCCGTTGTGGCGCTCTACCATGACCAGGGATTGATCCCGCTGAAGATGGTGGCGTTTGGAACCTGTGTCAACCTGACAGTCGGATTGCCCATCATCCGCACGTCGGTTGATCATGGCACCGCCTTTGACATTGTCGGGAAAGGCATCGCCGATTCGGGGAGTCTCATTGAAGCGGTTAAATTGGCTGCGTCGCTTGCGCGACGTCGAACGTCTCACGCCCGACCATAGGAGACCACACGTACCATGCCGTTGGATGTCAACAAGGCGCTGCTCGTCATACAGCAGCAACTCAAGGAACTCGATGCCATTTACCGGGACACGTTGCAGATGTCGCTCAACACCGTGGCCGGAACCGAGCGAGTCGCAAAATGGCGTGTCCGAACGGTGTCGGTGCTGGCCGAGTCGGTGGGGGAAAAGGCGGCGCAGGACTTTGCCCGGCTTCAGCCCGGGATGGTCTTTACGAATGACCTCGTCGAGGAATTCACCGATCTCGTTGACTGCTTCCGCGTGCCTCTGACTGCGTTGGCCAAGCAGCTCTCTCAGACGGCCCAGCGTCCGGCCGATGGAGGCTCCTAGGGTGCCCGGCCCGGCTTTCCCGCGGGCCAACAAGCGACTCGGACAGCATTTTCTCATCGACCAGAATATCGTCCGAAAGATCGTGGCCGCGGCGGAACTGACACCGGATGATACGGTGCTGGAAGTCGGGCCTGGACGGGGTATCCTCACGGAGGCCGTTGCTTCAGTCGTCCGTCGTGTCGTGGCTGTTGAGATCGATCCGCAGCTGCACCGGTTACTGTATGCCCGGCAGAGCGAGTGGAAGAACGTTGAAGTGGTGTGTGCCGATGCGCTCACGTATCCGCTCGAGGCAGTGGTCGCCGGTGCTGTCGTCGTGGCGAACCTCCCGTACTACATCTCCACGCCTCTGCTGTTCAAATTCCTCGAGCATCGCCACCGCTTCCCGAGGCTCGTGCTGATGCTTCAAAATGAAGTTGCCGACCGGCTGGTTGCGAAGGCCGGCACACCGGCATACGGCGTCTTGTCCGTGATGGTGCAGTATGCGGCCGACATTACCAAGGCATTCACCGTATCGGCTAATTGTTTTCGTCCTCGACCAGATGTGGGATCCGCGGTTGTCCTGTTGCGCACGAAGCAGGAAACACTTCTTTCCCGCGAAGAAGAACCGGCGTTTGCCGCGGTGGTGAAGGCGGCGTTTGCGCATAGACGGAAGACATTAGTGAACTCGCTGCGCGATGAGGGATACGACATACAGGCGGTCATTGATGCTATCAGTGCAGTCGGCCTTGCCTCGACCGTTCGGGCAGAGACTCTGAGCCTCGACACATTCAGTCGACTTGCCCGACGGCTTGATCGTCGCAAGCCGTCATAAACGCATGTCGATATGACAGGCGTCGTTTGAATTGGTTGACCCCCTGTGTTAGCATCCCGCGCATGGGCGTAACCAGCTCGGCCAAGCGGGGCGAGGCCCGCCGAGCCCCTGCTCCCCCTTCCCATCTCAAGCGTGAAGTGATCGGCGTCATCCTGATTGCGCTGAGCTTGCTCACGCTGTTAAGCCTGCTGTCCTTCGTGCCGGGAGAGCCGAAGGTCGTCGCCACCCCATCGGCGACGATGACACCACCGACGCACAACCTGATCGGCTCCGTGGGAGCGGTCTTTTCCTCGCTCTTGTTTTCTCTCATCGGTGGCGCCGCCTATCTGTTTCCCATCCTGCTGGGACTGCTCGGGGCGCGATGTTTCACCCAGAGCGATCTTTCCATCAGGCTACGCAATGCTGGAGCATCGCTAGCCGCGCTGTTGTTCCTCAGCGGCCTGCTTCATTTGGAAGTGACGGCGGTGCCGACCGCCTCAAGCGGAATGGTATTTCGAGGTCAGGCAGGAGGACTCTTCGGACAACTGCTGGCCGAGGGATTACGTGCCTATTTTGCGAGTACCGGCGCCCATATTCTCCTCATCTCCGGCTTTCTCGTAGCCCTGCTCTTCACGGCGCCGTTGTCGCTGGCGCAACTCGCTGTGCAAGCGCCACAATGGGGACGAAACGTGTTTGAACGACTGAGCGCTCTCATGCCGCGACGGGAGCAAACCGTCACGCTCCCGGACTCGCCGAAGCCGACCAAGACGCGCAAATCAAAGTCAATTCGTGCCGTCATAGAGGAAGTCCTTCCGGAGGCCGACGACACCCCTCCGGCCCAGGTCTCAGTGACGCCGCCAACCGTCGTGTTGCCGGAGCCGCGTGAAGTCGTTGAACCGGAACCGGATGCCCCTCTCGTCGGCAAGGTCGAGGACACCGGCGACTATCAGTTGCCCGATGCCGATGAATTATTGACCGAACCCTCAGGGGTACTCGCTCGCATCACCGACGAGGAACTGAAAGGGCAGTCGGACATTCTGTCGAAAGCGTTGCTCAGTTTCGGCATCGAAGGCCGAGTCACCGAGGTGCGCCCAGGCCCCGTCGTGACGATGTATGAGTTCGAGCCAGCGCCGGGTACCAAGGTGGCCAGGATTGTGAATCTCGCGGACGATTTGGCGTTGGCCATGAAAGCGATCAGTCTGCGCATTGTTGCGCCGATCCCGGGAAAATCCGTCGTCGGCATCGAAGTGCCCAACTCGCAGCGCGAAACGGTGTCCATGAAGGAAGTCGTCGCCAGCGACGCCTTCACAAGAGCCCGCTCGAAACTTACCCTCGCGCTTGGCAAGGATATTTTCGGGACTCCGGTCACGGCGGACCTCAAGACGATGCCGCATTTGCTCGTCGCCGGCGCGACGGGCGCCGGCAAGAGCGTCAGCTTGAACACGATGCTGATCAGCATCTTGCTGTCGGCAAAACCAAACGAAGTGAAGCTGCTTCTCATCGACCCTAAGATGCTGGAATTCCAAACATACGATGGCATCCCACATCTCCTGAGGCCTGTCATCACCGACCCCAAATCGGCGGCGCGTGGACTGAGCTGGGTCGTCCAGGAAATGGAGCGCCGCTACAAGCTGCTGGCCGAGGCCGGTGTGCGCAATATCGACTCCTATAACCGAAAAGTCGCCGGCGCTCAGGGCGTGCTCGGTGACGCAGGCACGGAAATAAAGCCGGACCAGCCCGAACTTCCGATCCGGTTTCTTTCGGAAGAGGAACGCCTGGCCGCTGGCGAGACGGCCCTGCCGGACGGAAGCCCGGGATCCTTCATGCCTCCTCCGACGCCTCCGGAACCGTTACCGTACATCGTGGTCATGATTGACGAGCTGGCGGATTTGATGATGGTCGCGCCGAAAGACGTCGAGGACAAAATCGCCCGCCTCGCGCAGATGGCGAGGGCTTCTGGGATTCACTTGGTGCTGGCCACCCAGCGACCGTCGGTGGATGTGCTGACCGGCTTGATCAAGGCCAACTTTCCTGCCCGCATCGCGTTTCAAGTCTCATCCAAAACGGACTCTCGCACAATCCTCGACGCCAACGGCGCGGAAGCCTTGCTGGGGCGCGGCGACATGCTCTATCTGGCATCCGGCACGGGTCGTCTGATGCGGCTGCACGGCTCGTTTGTCTCTGACGATGACGTCCGTCGCGTGGTCGAATTCGTCAAAGAGCAAGCGATGCCCAGTTACAACCAGGAACTGCAATCCTTGAAACAGGAAGAGGTAAAAGAAGAAGAAGCACAGGACGAAGTCTATGAACAGGCCAAAGAGTTGGTTCTCTCCACGGGGCAGGCTTCTGCCTCACTGATCCAGCGCCGCTTGCGGGTCGGTTATCCGCGCGCCGCGAGAATGATCGAGCAGATGGAAGCGGACGGGCTGGTAGGAGCAGCAGGACGCGATGGCCGTCGGGAAGTCATCGGACGACGCGGTCCTGTCGGAGACGCCCACGAATGAGCCGGTGGGGCTGGGTGTGCAGCGCTCTCGTGTTGACGCTCAGCGTCTCCTTGGCGGCGTCGGCCGAAGACGTGACGGATGACCAGTCCCGGAAAGAAGTACGGGAAGTAGTGAAGCGCCTGCAATTGCGCTATGAGAAGACCAGAGATCTTCAGGCCGATTTTACACAGAGGACGACGATAGAAGGATTTGAACGGCCGATGACCTCATCCGGCAAGGTCTACATTAAAAAGCCCGGCCGCTTGCGATGGAATTATCTGGAGCCTTCGACCGAGGACATCTATGTGGATCGGGATGACGTGAAAGTGTACGTTCCCGAGCACAAACAAGTCCTGGTGGGAAAGCTGACACAGATGGCTGCATCAAAGGCGCCGCTTGAGCTCTTACAAGGCGCAGCAAAACTGGACGCCTCATTCGACCCCGAGCCGACGCCGGGTAACGGCCGCGGGATTGGCGGGGTCAGACTCGTGACCCTGGTGCCCAAGGCGCATGAGGGGGAAGCACATGGGACCGTGCAGAGAATCGTCCTCGAAGTGTTCCCCAAGACGTATTTTATCCGCAGCCTATGGCTCTACGAGTCAAGCGGCAATGTCTCACATTTCGAATTCTCCTCACTACAGTCGAACATTGGGCTTGGTGACGATCTGTTTGTGCCGAAGCTGCCGCCCGATGTCGAGATCGTCAAGGCTCCGGTACTCGGCCAGCCCTGATCAGTGCAGGGCGACACCCGCGGAGCTCGGAAGGGAATGTCCGCAATGAATACAGCATTGTTGGCCACAGTGGCAGAAGCCACGGCACAGTCGGTCGAGAAGCTGGAGATGGATCGGTTGCACCGTGAATACTGGGAGCAAAATGAATTCGTCGTTATTCCACAATTTCTTCCAAGGGACTTCGTCGAGGCGACGTTGGTTCCGCAGGCGCAGCGTGTCAAGGGACAGCTGAACCGTAATTATATTCCGGGCCATAAAAAAGGCGGCAGCGTCAGCTATTACACGGTGCAGGAGCAGGCGCCTCTTTTTCTCGACTTGTACCGCTCGCCCGAGTTTCTCGCATTTCTCAGCCGGCTTACCGAAGCCAGGCTCATGCTGTGTCCGGACAACGATCCACATTCATGCGCGCTGTATTATTACACCGAAGCCGGCGATCATATTGGATTTCATTATGACACCAGCTATTACAAGGGCGCCCGTTATACGATCTTGATGGGGCTCGTCGACAAGTCCACTCAGTGCAAACTGGTGTGCGAACTCTTCAAGGATGTTCCCAACCGGACGCCTCGCACACTCGAACTCGTCACGCAGCCCGGCGACATGGTTATTTTCAACGGCGACAAGCTCTGGCACGCGGTCACCCCATTGGGAGCAGGAGAGGAACGGATTGCCTTGACCATGGAGTACGTGACCAATCCGGAGATGGGTCGCTTCAAGCGGCTCTACTCCAATCTGAAGGACTCGTTCGC
>DASTJX010000160.1:0-4603 GCA_035716265.1 Nitrospira sp. | reverse complement strand
CACGTTGGCGCCCGCCGAGATCCCGACGAGCAATCCTTCCATCTTCGACAATTGCTTAGCCGTCTGGTACGCTTCGTCGTCCGTCACCTTGATGACGCGATCGAGAATCTTCCGATTCAAAACCTGGGGAATGAATCCGGCCCCGATCCCTTGGATTTTGTGGGGTCCAGGTTCACCGCCGGAAAGCACCGGAGATCCCGCCGGTTCGACCGCGATGACTTTCACATTCGGGTTGCGTTCCTTGAATACCTCGCCACACCCCGTAATCGTGCCGCCGGTGCCGACTGCAGCGACAAAGGCGTCAATTTTTCCGGCCAGCGCCTCCCAGATCTCCGGAGCGGTGGTTTTTTTGTGCACGGCGGGATTGGCCGGGTTCGAAAACTGATCAGGCATGAAGTAAGACGGGTTCTGCATCAACAGACTTTCGGCTTCTCGGATGGACCCCTTCATACCCTCCCAAGCCGGCGTCAACACGAGTTGCGCACCATATGAGGAAAGCAGGCTTGCCCGCTCCATGCTCATGCTTTCCGGCATTACCAGGATCAGCTTGTAGCCCCTCACAGCAGCGATCAACGCCAGACCGATGCCCGTGTTTCCGCTCGTAGGCTCAACGATGGTACCACCGGGTTTCAACTTTCCCTGCCGCTCCGCCTCGTTGATCATATTGAGGCAGATCCGGTCTTTGACGCTGCCGCCGGGATTGAAAAACTCCACCTTGCCATAAATCGTCGCGCTTCCTGGCGGGGAGAGGCGGTTAAGGCGGACCAGGGGAGTTCCACCGATCAACTCCGTAATCTCTTTGTGCATGACCATAGTCATTTGCCGCCACCCATATAGAACAGAAATTCCAGCCGGTCGCCTTCCTTGAGGTGAGTCGACGCCAGGTGATCGCGGTCGACCATCGCGTCATTGACTTCGACCGCCACCATCTGTGGCTCTATCTTTTTGGTCTTCAGCAAATCGAGCACGCTACCTCCGGGAAATTCCTCAGATTTGCCGTTGATCTTTACCTGCATGAAATCTCCTAACTTGGCCCAGGAATTAAGGAATTCGGACAGCGTAACAAAGTGGCTTTCGGGTTGTCAAGGCAACGACCGCTCGCGAGCGTTTGCTTGACTTTGCGCTGGGAGCACCGCCACTATGCCGGTCCCTGGAGAGATCTTGGCATGTGGAAACGCAACTTTATGTTTCGCGCCGCGGATGCGACGCCGCTGAACGAGTCCGAAAACGAGCTGTTTCACGAAACCGATCCAGCCATGGACAGCGCCGGCCTACACTTAGAGAAGTTTTTGTCCGTTTGGATTCAAGGGGACGGTGATGACGAGCACCCGGTCGCCTTTACGAACATGTATGTGCGGACTGCTACCTTGGACTTCCAGAAGCGCGTCGGATTTCTCCAGCCTTTACAAGGGCGTACGCATCAAATAAAACAACTGCTCACCCCGGCCCAAAAGACCTATCTGCGCTCATGGCTCTCGTCTGCTGCTCCTCGTGCCTGGGAAGCAACGGACGAGCACTTCAAGATGCTTTTTGATTTGGAATGATCCGGTGCTGCATCCATGTCTTCGTCGCGTATCGAGGTGTCCACTACGCCCTCGCATTCGTGCTGTGTCTGGTGCCGAGTTTTTACGGTGGACCCGTCGAGGGAGCCGGCATCGAAGTGCTGTATGCGCCCGACGATGCGCCGCTGGACCGCCTCGTCACACTATATCAGCAGGCCAAACGCTACATCTATGTGTCCGTGTACGGATTGACGTATCCGCATGCCGTGAAAGCCTTGGTTGCAGCCAAGAAGCGCGGCGTCGATGTACGAATGTTGACCGATCAGGAGCGCACACAGGAATTCAAACAGCACAGCGCGCTGCATACGTTGCAATTGGCCGGTATTCCGATCCGTGTCAATCAGCACGAGGGCCTCATGCACCTCAAGCAGGTGGTCATCGACGACGAAATCAACACATCGGGCTCCATGAACCACACGACCAGCGGTAACCTGTACAATGACGAGAGGATGGACATCATCACCGATCGGGTCCTGTCGCAAAAAGCCCGGGACCACTTCTTGTCCATGTGGAATGATCAGACCAGATTTGTCGAATGGAATGAAGCCGAACATGCAGGGTATGGCAAGCGATGATTGACATGACTGACGTGGCTATCGTCGGAGCCGGAGGCGGCGGAGCCGTGTTGGCGCTCGCGCTGGCTCAAAAAGGCATCTCTACAATTGTCCTGGACCAAGCGTCAGGGCCGCCGCAGGGATTGCGCGGAGAAATCCTGCAGCCGAATGGACAGCAGGTGCTCGATCAGCTCGGGGTGCTACGATCACTGCCGGCGGATGCGATGCGGTCGGTCAGAACATTTCACTTTTGTCGCGCCGGCGGTACACGGTTGTGTTCGATCGATTATGGGGTCCTTCCTCCCCCCTATAATCGGGCCATTGTGACCTTACCGAACGTCGCGCACCACGCGATCGTTGATGCATTACACAAACAGGCCACGGTCAGTCTCCGCTATGATACGTCGTTCGTCAGCCTTCTGACAGAGTGTGACCGAGTGGTTGGACTGACCGTACAAGGCCCCCGGGGCCCCCACGCCATCAAGGCGAAGCTGGTCGTGGGCGCCGACGGGGCGTTTTCCAAGGTCCGCGAGGCGCTGAAGATTCCGGCTGAGCTGCATCTGTATCCGGAAGGCTATTTGATCGCCATTCTCGAATCACAGGAGCCGGTATCGGAGGCGTTTTATTACGTCGGCCATAAAGAAATCCTGGGCTTGTTTCCTGCGACCGGCAACATGGTCTACCTGTTCTATATGATCCCCAGCGGGTCATATGAATCGCTTAAAGGCAGCAGGCCGAGTTCCTTGCACGCTCGCTGGACTGCCATCGCACCTCAGTTTCGAACGTTATTTGAACGCCTGACCGACTGGAAGCAAACCGCCTACATGCCAACCGGCAGAGTCCGCGCTGCCACTTGGGTTGCTGATGGGTCGGTGTTGATCGGCGATGCGGCACATGCCATGAATCCGCACGCCTCACAGGGACGGATGCAGGCCATGATGGATGCCATGACGCTCGCCGAGCTTTTGCCCTCGTGCCTTGCCGACGGGGACTGTTCCGCGAGCCGCTTACGGGCCTATGAAACAGCGCGGAGACCACAGGTCATGATGCTACAGCGTCTGGCTGATCAGCAGGTCTTCTACTGGAATACCGGAAACCCGTTGATCGCCTATTTACGGGATCGAGTATTCCGTACGCTGGATCGCAATGCGCGACTGCGCTACCAGGTACTTTCAACAACGGCCGGGTTACGCCAGACTGAGCCATTTTCAATGATGGACCGGGTTGTTGCGACGGGATTTCTGCCGGATCTGGTCGGCATGATTCCGCGAACATCTTAGCCGAGGACGCGTGGGCACTATTGAGCGGATCATCGAAGGCTTGCCAGAAGAGACGCAAAAGCTTTTACAGGCCTATGCGAAGGATGTGAAAGCGGCGCTGACCGACCAGCTCGAAGGGCTGTTGATCTATGGCAGTGCCGTCCGTGGAGAATTTCTTGCCGGCCGTTCGAATCTCAATATGTTGCTGGTCGTCAGCGGCTACGATGCCGCGCTCTTGAAACGCTATGCACCGGTACACAAACGTTGGAGCAAAGAGGGCGTCATCACGCCGGTGTTTCTCACGGATCAGGACGCCAAATCCTTTTCTGCGCTCTTTCCCCTCGAGTTTCTCGAGATACAGGAGCACCACAGGGTGTTAGGAGGCCGTGATCCCTTTGTCGGATTCCATGTGGACACGAGGCGGCTGCAGGACGCCGTCGTGCAGGGACTTGCCGGCCATGTGTTTCGGTTACGGCAACGGTATGCTGAAGCCGGCGGCGCTGACGATGCCGTGACCATTTTGCTGCCACTGGCCGTTACCTCGACCATCCCGTTGTTACGGGGATTGCAGCGGATAAAAGGTTGGCCCGTGCTCACCCAATCCGACGCGGTGATCAAGGACATCGCGGACCGGTTTCAGCTCGACTTGCAGGGATTTCATGAAGCGCTGTTACTGAAACGAGGACAGATCAGTCCCGGTCCGTCGGAAATCCCCCGGGTGTTTGACCGCTATCTGCAGGCTGCGACCATGCTTGCCGAGGTTGTCCATCGATGAACCGGCATGTCGCCACTTGGATCGTTATCCTACTCCTGATAGCGGAGCCATGCGTTTTGGCGAGCCCTTACGAGCGCCCGACCAGGAAGCTGCCGGACCCCATGGGGTATGTCAGCGACCATGCCAAGGTTCTCGAAGACGATTGGCGCGCCAGGATCCGTTCGGTAGCACAAGACCTCGAACGAAAAACCGGCGTGGAGATGGTCGTGGTGACGGTGTCCACGGTCAAGCCGTTTCGTTCCGCACAGGACTACGCCACCGCCGTCTATGAGAAGTGGGGCATTGGTTCCGCTCAGCAAGAGCACGGGATTTTGGTCCTGCTGGCGGTGGAAGAGCGTCAGGCCGCACTGACGCTCGGCAGACAAATGCTCCCGGTGATCACGCCCGCAGTGATGAATCAGATCGGCATGGAGTATTTACATCCCGCGATCGATCGAGGCCATTTCGGCGATG
>DASTJX010000159.1:0-5076 GCA_035716265.1 Nitrospira sp. | reverse complement strand
TCGTGTGGCGGAGAGTTCACTGATCTTTTCCAGCGTTGCGCGCAGTGTTTTTAGGTCGCTTCTGGCCTTGGCGACTCGCGGGATCAGCTCCCGCAGCATGATCGCTCTTGATGCGAGTGCATGATTGGAGAGATTACCCTGAACGGAGATCAGCAATTCGTTCACTTCGTCCCCGAGTTCCTCGACATTGCTCAATTCGCTGAGGTCGTTCCTGCAGCATTCTAGAAAGTGCCGATATCGAGTCAAAAACGCGGAAACGTCCTGCTGGAGGTTCTCTATGTGAAAGTCCCGTCGCCGCTTGTCCAGGACAGATTCATCTCGTCGCTCGTGCGTGGTTTCTGTCAGCGGTGCACAGCCTGGTCCGGGTGTCGCCGAAATAAGCTGATCACCCTGTCGATCGGGGCAATAGTAAATGGTTGAGGCGGCTGAAGCGCAGGAGAGCGAAAGCCCGCCGTGAGCGGCGCTTCCCGCCAAGAGGGCGATCACGAAGTGACTGCTGAAATGCCAGCCTCTACACATGCTTCCATTCTTATCTCACGCCTACATCTTGTCAATGAAACGAGCAATGTTGCTCTTCTTGAACGAGCGTGGGCAATCGGCTAGTCTGCCCGAGTCCAATGCTCCACGTTCTTAGGAGGACTGCCGATGCCCGTGATGACGATTGATGCTGCGGCACAGCATGTAGGCCAGGAAGTCACCCTTCGAGGCTGGTTGCGAAGCCGCCGTGACAGCGGCAAGCTTCATTTCCTGACTCTTCGGGACGGAACCGGAGACATGCAGGCAGTCGTCAGCAAGAAAGCCGTCGGTGATGATCAATTCGCCCTGTCGGCGAGTTTGACTCAAGAATCCTCATTGATAGTGACCGGGCAGCTTCGACAGGACAATCGCGCACCGGGTGGGTATGAACTTGACGTACGCAGCATAGAAGCCGTCCAAATTGCCGGACCGTTCCCAATCCAACCGAAGGAGCATGGCGTCGGATTTTTGATGGAGCACCGGCATCTCTGGCTGCGTTCACATCGACAACATGCCATTCTGCGAATTCGCCATGAAATCATCCGCGCGTGCCGAAATTTTTTTGACGAACGCGGTTTCGTTTTGGTGGATTCACCGATTTTCACGCCGAATGCCTGTGAAGGCACGACCACGCTTTTCCAGACCCAGTACTTTGACGAAACGGCCTATTTGACGCAGAGCGGACAGCTTTATAGTGAGGCCACGGCCGCTGCCTTCGGAAAGGTGTATTGTTTCGGGCCGACGTTCCGCGCAGAGAAGTCGAAGACGCGGCGACATTTGATGGAATTTTGGATGGTGGAGCCTGAAGTCGCCTTCGCACAATTGGCCGACATGATGGACCTTGCCGAACAATTCCTTGCCGCCATCGTGCAGCGAGTGTTGGAAACCAGAAGGACAGAACTTACGACCTTAGAGCGAGACATTAGCAAGCTTGAGCGCGTGGTGCCGCCATTTCCCCGTCTCACGTATGAAGAAGCAGTCGGTATTCTACGAAGGAAGAATAATCCCACGCGAATAGGAGACGATTTCGGCGGCGACGAAGAAACCATACTGTCGCAGGAATTCGATCGACCGTTGATCATCCATCGCTATCCGGCTGCGCTCAAAGCCTTTTACATGCAGCCTGATGATCAACGGCCCGATCTGGCTCTCTGCATGGACGTGTTGGCGCCTGAAGGATACGGTGAGATTATCGGCGGCGGGCAACGAATCCACACACTGGAATTGCTACGGACGCGGCTACAAGAGCATCAGCTTCCGGAAGAAGCGTTCAAATGGTACCTGGATCTGCGGGAGTTCGGTTCCGTTCCGCATGCGGGCTTCGGAATGGGCATCGAACGCGCGGTAGCTTGGATCTGCGGCCTGGAACACGTCCGCGAGACCATCCCCTTCCCTCGTATGCTGTACAAGCTCTATCCCTGATCTCTCGCTTGTTCGTCATAAACTCCTGTCTGCGCCTTCGTACCTTTCCGAGCCCAGCACAACGCCTAGTAGTGGTCAAAGCAGACAGAACGTAAAATCGCCCGTTTTCACCTGTGGATATCTGCCACTTTTCGAGGGGCTTCAACCTGTATTCTTTATCCACCGAATAGCAACGGAAAAGATATCCGTAAGTCCATGAAATTATTGTTGACAACGCTAAAGTGAGGAGTATACTCCGCCATGGCGTGGGAGAATGTGGGTGAAATTGGTGGAAGGCAATTCGGGGGCGTCCGAGAACATCTGCCTGTTATGCCGGCAGAAGTCCTATTCTGGCTCCAGCCCCGTAGTAGGGGAATCTACCTGGACTGTACCGTGGGTTATTGTGGGCATGCGCTTGACATACTTCGCGCCAGTGATCCAAACGGAAAAGTCTTCGGGATTGATCGCGACCCACAGGCTGTTGATGCGGCTCGGCAGCGACTGGAGCCGTTCGGCGACCGGGCAGTCATCATCAAGGGACATTTCGTGGAACTAAAGCGGTTTCTCGCGGAGCGCAGCATTTCACAAGTGGATGGAGTTCTCTTCGATCTTGGTGCGTCGTCTCCACAGCTCGATGACCCGACCCGTGGTTTTAGCTTTCAATCAGAAGGGCCGTTGGATATGCGCATGGATCGCAGTGGCCCGACGGCGGCTGATATCGTAAATGGACTCGATGAGATCCAGTTGGCGGACATGATGTACCGCTGGGGTGAAGAGCGCTATTCGCGACGGATTGCTCGAGCGCTCGTTCGCGCTCGGCAGCAAGGGGCGATTTCCACGACTCGGCAATTGGTATCGGTAATTGAGTCGGCAGTGCCAGGACATTATCGCCGAGGACGCATTCATTGCGCGACGCGTACCTTTCAGGCGCTTCGCATCGCTGTCAATAAAGAGTTGGATCACCTGGAGGCGTCGTTCCGTGATGCAGCGGATGTCCTGGCGCCCGGCGGACGACTTTGCGTCATCTCGTTCCATTCTCTCGAAGACCGCATCGTAAAACAGTCCTTCAAGGCCTTTTCCGTTCGGAACCCCGGCGAGCTCGAAGTCTTGACGAAGCGGCCACAAGTGCCCACCGAAGATGAGACTCGCCGCAACCCTCGATCCCGCAGCGCCAAGCTTAGAGTGCTGCAGCGGATCGTGAAGGAGGGGCGCGCATGAAATCCATCGCCATGATCGCCGGTGTCTGCCTCGTGTTTTTCTTTGTATGGGAGCGTGTGGATATCGTGCGATTGGGATATCACATCGAGCGCTTGAAAGCGCAGAAGGTCTTGCTGGAACGCGAACGAGACCAGCTGCAAGTGAAGTTTTCCGCCCTGACGGCGCCCGAACGTATTGCTAAAGTTGCCACAGATAAGCTGGGAATGGTGCCGCCGCAGCAAGGACAGGTCTTGATTGTCCATCCGGAGCAAACTCCGTCGCCGCTCCCCGAGCAGGTGCGTATCGCTCGCACGATCTCGACGGTAAAAGGAGAGCGATAAGTATGGGGCCATCCCGGGGCCGGCGATATTCCTTGTTGGTCCTGATGCTGGCGGGATTCGGCGTCATCTTATTCCGGCTCGTCACGCTCCAAGTATTGCAGGCGGCTGAGCTGACAGCGAGGGCCGATCGGCAACATCAAAAAAGCGTCACATTGGAAGGTGCGAGAGGAACGGTGACCGACCGACACGGCAAAGTGTTGGCGATGAACGTAGAAGTGCCGTCCATCTTTGGCGTCCCGACATCGCTCGACAATCCAGCCAACGCCGCTCGATTCCTGTCGCCGGTCTTGCACATTCGCCGCGAGGAAATCGAAAAGAAGCTTCGCCAGGACAAACACTTTGTCTGGCTGGCCAGAAAGGTGGAGCCGGAGCAGGGTCATCGATTGGAGCAGCTGTCAATTGACGGGATCGGGATGGTGATGGAAGGGAGGCGGTTTTATCCAAAAGGTCCTCTACTCGCGCATGTTTTGGGATTCGTCGGCATGGATGGGGTCGGCCTTGAAGGGTTGGAACGTCGGTACGAAACGCAGCTGCACGGGGAAAAGCGAATGACGATTCTTCAACGCGATGCGCTCGGGCGAACGGTCTTCCCGAAAGGTCTCCGAGAACAAGTGCCTGCCGCAGGTCATGCGCTCACACTGACGATTGACGAGGTCATTCAATACATCGCCGAAAAGGAGTTGGAGGAGGCTGTTGACCGTTCTCGCGCGAAATCGGGAACCATCATTGTGTTGGAGCCGCGAAGCGGAGCGATCCTTGCTATGGCCGTCAGTCCGAGATTTGATCCAAATGCGGTAGCGGCGCTGACCGCCGATCGTTGGCGGAATCGAGCCCTGACAGACACCTATGAGCCTGGCTCGACCATGAAGGTGATGGTAGCGGCGGCCGCGCTCGAGGAGCGAGTCATGATGCCCGGCTCGATGTTGTTCGGCGAAAACGGCAGGATGACGATCGCTAATACGACTATTCATGACCACGAGAAGCTCGGGTGGATGACCTTCGCCCAGATGATTCAAAAGTCCAGCAATATCGGCGCGGCAAAAACGGGCATGCTGGTGGGTGAGCAACGCATGTATCGCTACCTTCAAGCGTTCGGATTTGGGCAACGCACGGATGTCGATCTTCCCGGTGAAGTGGCCGGGTTGCTGAAGTCTCCGCGCGAATGGGGCCGGCGCTCTCTCGCTTCGATTTCCATGGGCCAGGAAGTCGGCGTCACGCCTTTACAAATGGTTTCTGCCGTCGCCGCCATCGCCAATGACGGCGTTCTCATGAAGCCATATGTTGTATCAGGGGTGAGAGATCAGAAAGGACAGCTCGTAAAGGACATTTTGCCCCAGGTGAAGCGTCGCGTTGTCTCCCCCGCCACCGCTCGGACTTTGACGACGATCCTAGAAGGGGTGGTCACGAGCGGGACCGGCACGAAAGCGGCCATTCCTGGATTTCGTGTGGCAGGTAAAACCGGCACTGCACAAAAAGTTGATCCACGGACTGGGGCCTATTCCGCCGCGCTCTCCATCGGGTCTTTTGTGGGCTTCGTTCCGGCCGATTCTCCGAGGCTGGCGATGATCGTCGTGATCGATGAACCGCAAGGCGAAGCCTGGGGTGGTGTCGTGGCGGCTCC
>DASTJX010000158.1:0-3124 GCA_035716265.1 Nitrospira sp. | reverse complement strand
GGTGGTCGGCAAAGAGCGACATGATGGCCGCAAGGTCATGAGCTGAGGTGCGGTCGTCCTCATCGTCCGTCGAGGGCACCCGGCTGAGGAGGCGCGCGGTGGCCTCCAGTTGCGTGGCGATCTCCCTGATGGCATTGGCGTTCGAGCGGATGGATTCAAGCGGAGTTTTAGCGGGAAGTGGCTCTGACATGATGGGTCCTCCTGGTTGATGGTGAACTACCCTGACGACCAGCGCAGCCCCTGCGCTCCCGTTCCACTTTGGCGATCAACTCACTCGCAATCGGTTCAACTCCTGTTGGGCGCGCTGTCGCACGGGGGCGCGATCATCCGCGAGCGCCATGGTCACCAAGTCCGCCACACTGAGGCCGCGCGCGGTCGCAGCCGGCTGGCTTTTCCGTAGATTTGAGGGTCGGTGCCCTGCAGGTCGGCCACGGCCTTGGTAATTAACCGCTTCTCCGCATCGGCGACGGATAAGCCGGTCGCCAAGCATTCGCTCACAAGTTCATTGACGAGGCCGGCCAACTTCTCCTCCTCGCTCAGGCTGTCTGCGTATCGAAAGAATGCCGCGTCCTTGGCCGCTTGTCGGCGGATCGCGCGCTGGCGTGCTCGGATCATGGCGCTTACCTCCCTTTCTTGGCCGGTGGGTTGAAATGCTGCGTGAGCAGATGCCGGATGAGGCCGGCTGCTGAGGTCCCTTGCGCCTTCAAGGCGTCTAGTTTGGCCTTGAGAGGCTTAGGCAGTTGTATGTTCATGCGGGATATCTTCATATCGTTAACTTCAATGTAGTAACGACTACACTTGTCCTCACTGCATCGTATGGTGTCAAGTGGTGTTTGACTGCGCAAAAGGGAACAGGTACCCTACCGCCGCAATGAAGAAACCCGACGACGTTACGGTTTTGAACCTGCGCAACATGTCAAAGGATTTGGTGGGCAAGCTCAAGGCGGCTGCAGCATTGCAGCACAAGTCTCTCACCGCCTATGTGGGCGATCTATTGCAGGATCACGTTCAGGACCTAGAGAAGAAGGGACTGCTGCCCAAGGGGAAGTGAATATGCGCTGCTCCGTCGACCTTTGGAAAGGACACCCTCCAGATAAGGAGAGCTAACGCATGGCAAACGCGAAGCGATCGAAGAAAGCGGCGAGCCCGCCTCCTCCCGTGGGGGCCTCCAAACAACCACGTGTGGCGAAACGAACCGAATCTCCTGCGGACACACGGGTGAAAGGAGGCCTTCAGCGAGGTGGAATCAGACGAATTTCGGCCCACGTCAAATCGGCATCCAAACGTCGCCAGGCGAAGCGAGACAAAGGCTAGGTCCCTGTATGCTGTTTGAATGAAACGAAGCGGGAGTGAGGGGATTACTGAAAACGTATTCGGCGTTTCTGTGGGCTGCCGTGATCAATGGGTGACGGCCTTCATCCATTGAGGTGGACGAGCACCAAACCAACGCAACCGGGCTTCTATTGGAATCAAGGATACGGAACACGCAAGCGCATTTTTGAAATCAGAGACGATGGCCGGCTACGGATCGCACAAACGGGGAAGTTATTAAGCGACGTGGCGGAGGATGAATACCGTTGGGCGGGGCCCATCCCGGAAACGCTGGAACCGTAGAAGCCTTATAGCGGAATAGCCCTCTCGACAAAGAATCGGCTAGAAGGAAGATCTCAACCGTCCGGAGTAGCAAGGCGGGCTCCGTGATCGTCTTCCGATGTTTGGAATGTGAGGCGGAAGACACTCTCCAGTTCCGGATCACGGTGTCACGGGACGAAGAGCAGTTTGTGATTCATCACGAGTGTCGCGGACAGCACCGCTGGCACACTCTACACCGGTTTGGCCTACCATGGGACGATACCGGCGTTATGGTGGCATGCACCTGTAAAAACGTGACCAAACGCCGCAGGCGAGACTGAGGACTCTCACGAAACCTAGGCGCGACATGATTGATCCGAGGATGGATGGCGACCGCCCCGGTAGGACGCAAAACGACTATTCCTCACTCATGAGACACCCAGCGCGGAGATGAAGTAATCAGCGCCTGCATGCACATTCGCTTATATCCATGAAGTATCCCAACATCGCCATTCCGCTCGGCATTGCCCTGCTTAGCCTCTGTTCTGGCTGCCTGTCCCCGATCACCTTGAATCGAGCCGTCATCGCCTATGATGATGCCGTCACAAGCTCTATCGCCAAACAACTCTTGATCAACAGCGCCCGCGCGCAGCATCACCAGCCGATCCATTTCACCGGTGTCTCCAACATCGCCGCGACCTTCGACTTTCGTGTGAATGCGGGGGCTACTCCGACACTGACTGGCGAAGCGGGCCGAACCCTAATCCCCGTCTTTGGCGGCAGTGTCGCGGAGAATCCCACCATTACAATTGTGCCGATTGATGGAGAAGAGTTTACGAAGCGGCTCTTGACGCCGTTTAATGAAAGCAAGCTGATCCTCCTCCTTCGCCAACGTTTCGATGTCGATCTTCTGCTCAGGCTCATGGCGCAAGAGGTACGTCTGCTCGAGAACGGCAGGGAGTTGTCATTTCCCAATAGTCCGGCTGGCCGAGCGGGATATGAGACGTTTCGCCGCGTGGTATTGCACCTCTCGGCCATCCAAGATCACAATCAACTTTTCTCTGAACCGTTATTGGTCACTCGGTCTTGGACCATTCCAGCCGCGTCTGTGACTGCGGAGGGCTTTCAGGCCCTGGAGAAGGAGTATCTCGTCACCTATCATCCGGAGGAGCAGACCTATACCTTGAGGAAGCAGGCCACGGGACGCATTCGGATGACTATATGATCCGAATACCCTGCCGGCCGAGGAGCGGACTCGCTTGAGCGAAGAAACGGCAGACCAACATTCGGACGATGTCTCCTTCGACATTCGCCCGGGATATTTTGGCGGTGAG
Source organism: Nitrospira sp. (assembly GCA_035716265.1). GTDB lineage: Bacteria > Nitrospirota > Nitrospiria > Nitrospirales > Nitrospiraceae > Nitrospira_C. Next base: position 218 of record DASTJX010000158.1, on the reverse strand, counting down.
TACCCCATGCGAGGATATTTTCGCCTGCGCAGCTTCAACGCTATGCTTCAGTTTCTTGCCCGAGCCATGCAGGAGGAGAGCCAGAGTTTCACGTGGACAAGGACGCGAGGACGCCAGAAGTCGCCGAGAACCCGGTCCATACGATGGAAATGGTCCGCTCATCAGAGCGCCCCCCAGTCGACCTTGCCATCCGGTCGCATGGACAGTATTACGCCATC
>DASTJX010000157.1:0-6152 GCA_035716265.1 Nitrospira sp. | reverse complement strand
CCCACGCGCCGTTCGACGACCTGCGCGGCCTCATGAATGGATTTCGTGTCCGTCACATCGAGGTGAAGCGGGACAATCGCCGCACCTGCCCTGTCGCGAAGCGCTTCGCCCGCCTGCAAATCACGTACTCCGGCAAACACGGTCATGCCCTGTTGCGCACAACCGATGGCGCAGGCCGCGCCAATGCCGGTGGACGCGCCCGTGATCACGACGAATCGCGAAGCACCCTCGACCATCATCTTACATTTCCCTCGATTTCTCGCGGATTGTAACAGAAAGTTAACACTCGGGAGTTTTAATCGAGAGAGAATTCTTCACTAAGACCTTTGGATTCATCTACAATGGCGTGACCGGTTTTCTGGATCCTGAATCATTCGATTTCCAACATGTCAAAAATCGCCGTCATCGATATCGGTACCAACTCGATCCACATGGTCCTCGCCGAGGCCCTACCCGATTTCAGCTACAAGATTCTCGACCGCTTCAAAGATATTGCGAGACTCGGCGACGGGGCTTTTGCCAGTCAACGTCTGTCAGAGCAAGCGATGGCGAGGGGCTTGAGCGTCATCGGCCGGCTCGCGACGCTGGCAAAAAACAAGGGATACGATCGGATTATCGCCGTGGCCACCAGCGCCGTTCGCGAAGCGAAGAACGGGGGCGACTTCATCGATCTCGTGAAGGAGCAGACCGGGCTCACCGTCCGAGTCATCAGCGGAACGGAAGAGGCGCGGTTGATCTTCCTGGGCATCAAAAATAGCGTGCCCATGACCGAGCAAGCTGCCCTGGCGGTGGATGTCGGCGGAGGTTCGGTGGAACTCATGGCCGGCAATCGTGATCAGTTATTGCATGCCAAGAGCCTCAAACTGGGTGCTATCAGACTCGCCGATCAATTCCTGAAACGTACGCCGCCGTCCGACAGAATGCTGCGTGAACTCGAAGACCTGGTGACGGAACAATTGGCCGGCACGCTCGAGAGCTTTAAGACCAAACGCTTCGAGAGTCTCATTGCGACGTCAGGAATGGCAGCCAATCTCACCGAGGTGATTCATCTCCGGCGAACGAACCGCCCGCTGCCGCAGCTCAACCTGGCCACCGTCTCGCTGAAGGAAGTGAAGGAGATCGAGCAGGTACTGCGTCGGTCGACGATCAAGGAGCGCCTGGCTATTCCAGGTCTGGATCCCAAACGTGTGGACACGCTGTTTCCGGCCACGCTCGTCCTTCGCCGTCTGATGGAATTGGTCGGACGAGACGAATTGATCCTCTGCGACAAGGCCATTCGAGAGGGCATCATTTTCGATTTTATCGTCCGGCATCGGGAGCGAATCAAAGCGGAAGCCGACATGCCGGATCTGCGACGCCGGAACGTGCTGGCTCTCGCCAGGCGATGCCAGGTCCCGGAAGTTCATAGCCTCCACGTCGCGAGTCTCGCCTTGCGGCTCTTCGACCAGACCAAGCGGCTGCATAATTTAGGCGAGATCGAACGGGAGTGGCTCGAATTTGCCGCAGTTCTCCATGATATCGGCTACCTCATCAATGAACGGCAGCACCATAAGCACACGTACTACCTGATCACGCATAGTGAACTGGGAGGGCTCTCCGCCGAGGAGGTCGTCATCGTGGCCAATATCGCGCGATACCACCGGCGTGCTCTGCCGCACAGCAAACATGACCCCTTCGATGCGCTCACCCCGAAATTACAACGATCCGTCCGTATCCTGTCCTCATTGCTTCGGATTGCTGACGGCCTGGACCGTACACACTTCTCAGTCGTCAGGACCCTGGACGTCAAAATAGGCGCAACTATTAAGATTATTGCCTATGTGACGGGCGATGCCGAACTGGAAGCCTGGGCGGCGAAAGGACGGGCAGACCTATTTGAACGGATCTTCCGCCGGCAGGTACAATTCACGTTAAAATCACAAGAGGATGCGGCATGAGTGAACAGCCCCCTACTACCCACATCCCTCCCCATCCCTACCCCGGCAAATTGATCATTGTCGAGGGCATCGATGGCTCGGGCAAGAGCACCCAGCTGCTGCTCCTGCACAAGTGGCTGGAATCGAAAGGTCACAAAGTTTTCTTCACCGAATGGAACTCGTCTGAATTGGTCAAGGATACGACCAAGCGCGGCAAGAAAAACAAGAGCCTGACTCCGACGACATTCAGCCTGCTCCATGCCACCGACTTCGCCAGCAGGCTCTACCATGAGATTCTTCCCCCGCTAAAAGCGGGCATGCTCGTCCTCGCGGATCGGTACATGTACACGGCCTTTGCCCGCGATGTGGTCCGTGGTGTGTCCGCCGAATGGGTCCGTAAACTCTACAGCTTTGCCATCAAACCGGACATGGCCTTTTACTTCAAAGTCCCGATCGAGGTGGCCATCTCGCGATTGTTGGGGGGGACGCGCGGGCAGTTCAAGTATTACGAAGCGGGCATGGACATGAGTTTGAGCCAGGACGTCACGGAGAGCTTCCGCATTTTCCAGTCACGTATCCTGGCACAGTACGACAAGATCGTGGATGAATATCAGCTCATCACGATGGATGCGACCAAAGACATTGCGGATCAGCAGGACCATATGCGCCGTCTCGTCGACGAAGCGCTGAAAGACTACAAACCCAGACGGGGGACCCATGGGCGACGCTCACTATTTTGGCGACGGTTTGACCTACCTAAATCCGAGTGACCTCAAAGGGAAACTCATCGCGATCGAGGGCACCGACGGCGTCGGTCGTTCCACGCACATTGAGCTCTTGCAAGAATGGCTTGAAGTCCAAGGCTATGGAGTCGTCACCACGGGTTGGACCAGATCGAATCTGATGTCAAAGACGATCGAAGTCGCCAAAGAAGGCAACACGATCGATCGATGGTCGTTGAGCCTCCTCTACGCCACGGACTTCGCCGACCGGCTGGAGCACCAGGTCATTCCCGCACTGCGCTCGGGATTCATTGTGCTTGCCGACCGCTATATCTACACCGCCTTTGCCCGGGATTTCGTCCGCAGCAACGACCGCAAGTGGATCAGGGACGTCTTTGGCTTCGCCCTAGTCCCTGACCTGGTGTGTTATCTCCGTGTCGACGTCGAAACCCTGGCTTTACGCGTCATTGAAACCAAAGCCATGAACTATTGGGAGTCCGGCATGGACCTGCGGCTGGGCAACGATCTGTACGACAGCTTCAAGAAATATCAATCGTTGCTGATCGAGGAATTCGACAAGATGGCGGAAGAATTCAAGTTCGAAGTCGTGGATGCCAGAAAATCACTGGAAGATATTCAAGAAGAGTTGCGGACCAAAATCCAACAGCTGCTCACGGAAGAAGGCCTGGCCCGCAAAACGGCGGTCATGAGCGACCGGCCGGATGAGCACACTCACAGTCCCGACCTCGTCACCTAAACAGACAGCTCACACTTCCAGCTTCGCCTTCTTCTTTCCCAGCGCTCTCAATTGCGCAGGCTCCATCCACCAACGCAGCACTCCCCGACCGATCTGGGGAGGCGTGGGCAGCTCGATCAGACAGGCACCCGCCTTCTTAAACGGAAAAGCCGTCGAGGGCCTGCCGGTCAGCATCATGCTCGCCGCCAGTCCTAAATGAGGTTCGTGCCCGATGCACACCACGCAGGCCTCCTCAGAAAGATCCCGGAACAGCAAGAGCAGACGGTCCGGCGGCGCATCCGGCAACAGTTCCTCCACCCGATGGATCGCCGTGGGCACGTTCAAGGCGGCATGCAGGATGCTGGCTGTTTCCATGGCGCGGACCAATGAACTGGAAAAGATGTCGGTTGGTTGCACGCCCAGCCACTTGAGACCTGCTGCCACCTGGGTCACGCGTTTGGCCCCTCGCTCAGTCAATGGCCGGTCGGCATCGGTACCCTCCCACTCGTCCCTCTCGACCGCAATGCCATGTCTTAGTAATATGCAGTCCATACCTGCAGCCTCACTCTGCCCTACCGTCCAACAACGTCAGGCTCTCAAACCGGGTGAATATGGATGCCATAATGCGTTCCTTCAGCTCGGAACGAAACGGCGTGAGGGAATCACCTTCCAGGTATCGATCCACCGTCGAAGGCAGGCGGCGCCACCAGGCTTTCGCCGATTGCCTGGCCCCCTCGGCTGTCGTACCTCCCTGAGCGAGCACCTTCTTCACTTCCTGTTCGAAAAAAGCGACGTGCACGTGCTCATCCTCCAGAATGGATTGAAGCTCGGGTTGCACCTGAACCAGTAGCTTCGCGAACTCCAGCCCCAAAGCCTCATAGCCGAACAGCTGAATGACCAACGCCCACCACTGGCTCGGCATGCGCGGAAGCGTCTCACGGATGTGCGATCGCACGCCGAGCCTGGTTTCGAACTCTTTCAAATGCTTCGCTTCTTCCTCCTCATGCCGTCTCAAGAACGTGAGCACGCCAGGCGGCACCTCCTTCGCTTGAGCCGAGCGCACCGCCCACAGGGCCATCGCCTCGGCCTTGAGGAATCGTTCGAGCAAGGCGGTTTCACAGGAGGGCGGCAGTAACAATTCCGTGGGCGACATCGGTCAAGTGTAACGAAACCTCGCGTCGGAAACCAACGGCGATTTTTCCGTGAACACCGGCATTCGGTGAGGCCTTCCATATATGGAAATTCCTCAAACAATAGCGCAGGTTGCAAGAATCCAATTCGATCCAGGCAGAATCAAATTCGACTCACAAAGCAGTGCCATTTTTTGTCGCCACGTTAATCCGTAAAAGCAGTCATATGATAGAAACGTCAATACAGACTTGACGTTTCAATGTTGAAGCTGAGAACCGAACCCGGCGAACTCCGTCTGGTCTATGGTTTGCACTTACTCCCAGGCGAAGGGTCGGAAAGGAGTCACCATGGATTTCGCGATCATTCTTATAGTGAGCAACACCCTACTGGCAGGCTTCATTTATTTTGTCGTGACTCGCATCTGGCAAGACTAAACGAATCAATGCTGAACCATGAGTCTGGACTGCTGAGAACAGTACAAGCCGCGGTAGCAGCGCCGACTTTCAGTTTATTGACCGATCGCTTATTGAGGCGTTCACTGCTCGTAGGACCGTGCAGTAAGCGATAGGCCAACCGAACAATGAGAGGTGTGAAGCCGACCAGGGGCCGTCGCTGACAAGCGCCAACCGATGGCCAAGCAGGTTCTGGTCCTGACCCTTCCAGAAAACTGACCGGTTGCCTTCACGCTCTAAGGCCGCGCTCCAATTCATATTGGTAGCGCGGCCTTTCTTATCTCTAGGTGATGAAAGAAGCTACCAGGTTGGCTAGGCCGCACCTTTGCGAGGTATTCGTGTAGGCTTCGGCAACTGCGCGAGGATTGCGCGCCGCAACCCGTAACAGTGCCAAAGCCGGACCATCTGGCGTTCGCCGCCCTTGCTCCCAGTTTCGGAGGGTAGCGACACTGACGCCAATCATCAAAGCAAACTCTGCCTGCGAGGCTTTGAGCTTCTCACGAACGCTTTTGACATCAGCCGGCCGAAAGGATGTTACCCGGCCAGGTTTCAGAGTGCCTCGTCGAATGCGTCCCGCCTGCCGGATACTGGTCAATAACTCTTGAAACGCCGCCTTTTTGAATTCCTCCCGAACAAGCTTGGCTAGCACCTTGAGTTGTGCCGACGTCAAGTCGCGTTGCTCGTTCTTCGCATAGAGATAGAGCATGTAAAACGTCTCGCTTTCCGGTTCCCAGTAATAGATAAGACGGAAACCGCCTCGTTTTCCTCGACTCGATGCGGCCCAACGGAGTTTCCGCAAACCTGCGCCACCCTGCAAAATAGGTCCTTGTGTTGGGCGGAACAGAAGCGTCAATTGAAGCGCACGTTGACCAGGCAAAAGTATCGAAACTTTTGAACGGTCAGATGACTGGATTTTCTATTGAGCGTCTGGTGCATTTCCTCTCGTTATTGGGTCACGACCTCGAGGTGACAGTTCGTAAAGCTTCCCGTGGACGGCGCGGAACCGTGCGGACGAGGATGTCCAAGGCGTCAAGAGCACTTTAGAACATTTGGTCTTAGATGAATTTGAGATTTGAATCCGAGATCTCAGCATCCAGCTCAGCGAAATTCGCCTTCACGCTTTGAGGCCGCGCGCCAATCATATTGGTAGCGCGGCCTTTCTTTTTCCAACACCAACCTATTCAACGGTTTTTTG
>DASTJX010000156.1:0-6342 GCA_035716265.1 Nitrospira sp. | reverse complement strand
CGGCGTCATGCCACTGCGATCGTGCGCATTGTTCTGGAAAAGGAGCTTCGCCTGGACCTTGGGAAATACCTCGATCACGCACGGACACTCATTGTTGAGTGTGGCATCAAGGGAACTCCCGATTCCGAAGAGCATGGAAGCCGGCGAGTGACTGATTTTGTCTTCGAACGCCTGCGGCATTACGGGCGGACAGTTCACGCGTTCCGCGACGACGTGATGGATGCCGTCTTGCGACCGGCTTCAGCCGGACCGATCGATCTGCTCGATCTCCTGTCAAAGCTGAAAGCAGTGCAAGGGGTGACGGCGAAGCCGGATTTCGACCCACTCATCGTCGGTTTTAAGCGCGCTTCTCGGATTATTGAGAAAGAACAGTGGGATCGAAAGCCGGTCGATGCTGGAATGTTCAAGGAAGCGGCTGAACAAGATTTGCATCGGCAAATCCGTGCCTGTCAGCAGGACTTCGAACAGCACATGGCGGAGGGCTGCTATGACCGGGCTCTGAACGTGCTTGTCCGTCTCAAACCGGCGATCGATGCGTTCTTTGAGGGCGTCATGGTGAATGTAGATGATGCGGCCCTGAGAAGTAACCGGTTATCGCTTTTGAAAGAGGTCAGCGACTGTTTTACGTCGTTCGCGGACTTTTCGCGGATTGTGGTACAAGGAGGCTAGAAGAACGCAGCCGCGGCCCTTCGCTGGTGCAGGTGGACACCAGCCGGCTCCTCCCCCTGGAAGATGAAGGTCAAGGATGATCGCCTCATCTGAGTACGACCTCGAAGAGGAGCGTGAGGCGAAAATCCGACGGTTTGCCAGCGTGGTCACGGCCGGGTTGATCGTCTTCTGCAATGTGCTGCTCTTGTTCGGAGTCTGGGTGAGCGGCGTCAACCTCGACGAGTTAGTGAAGACGCCCGATCTGTTCGATGCGAAAGAGGATGTGTGCCTTCGATTGAGTTGGGAGCGTGTCAAGGGCGCGGCAGAGCCGGTGCGGCTGTGTTCCGAATGGATCAAACTGGCTGACCCATCCGGCAAACCGCATCAGTTGACCAAAGACATCGCTGTAAAGCGAGGGCCCGACGGCCAATACTACCTGGATCGAGGCGTCAGGCCGGACTTTCGTTTGCTGGGGTTGGCCCTGTTCGTCGGTGTGGTGTTGTTGTTCGGCATGCGGGCGAGACGCTATCTCGTGAGCCGCTATCGGCTCCAGATTGGGCAGCCGGACTCCCGCAATTCGTCGGGCCTTCACTGACGGGTGAAGGAAGGAGAGGGATCGTGGCTAAGAAATACGTGTACTACTTTGGAGACGGAAAGGCCGAAGGCACCTCGAATATGAAGGAGTTGCTTGGGGGCAAAGGCGCCGGATTGGCTGAGATGACCAACCTGGGCATCTCGGTTCCTCCCGGCTTCACCATTTCAACGGAAGCCTGTGTCGAGTATTACAAGCACGGCAAGAAATATCCGCCCGGCATGTGGGAAGCGTCCCTGCAAGCGCTCAAGCGTGTGGAACGGTCAATGGGCATGGGTTTTGGCGATCCCGAACGGCCGCTGCTGGTCTCAGTGCGGTCGGGAGCCCGTGCGTCGATGCCGGGCATGATGGATACAGTGTTGAACGTCGGACTGACCACGAAGACGGTCGAAGGCTTGGCTGCCAAAACCAGGAACGATCGGTTCGCGCAGGATAGCTACCGCCGGTTCGTGTCCATGTTCGGCAGCATCGTGATGGGCGTGCCCCGTGAACACTTCGAAGCCATTTTGAAACACAAGAAAGCCGAAGTGGGAGTGACGCATGAAACCCATCTCGACGCCCGCCATCTGCGCGAGTTAGTTGCCAGCTTCAAGGCGCTGGTCAAGGAAGAGACCAAGAAAGATTTTCCTGATGAACCGCTTGAGCAGCTGCGCATGGCCATCAATGCCGTCTTCTCGTCCTGGTTCGGCGCCCGAGCGATCACCTATCGACGGCTCTATGGTATTCCGGATTCCTGGGGAACGGCGGTCAATGTGGTCGCCATGGTTTTCGGCAACATGGGAGAAAACAGTGGAACCGGCGTGGCGTTTACCCGCAGCCCAAGCTCTGGAGACAAAGCCTTCTTTGGCGAATGCCTCATGAACGCGCAAGGGGAAGACGTTGTGGCCGGAATCAGGACACCGCTGCCCGTCAACGCATTGGCCAAAAACGTCCCGGAGGCGTATCGGGAACTCGAGCAAACCTACAAGAAGCTCGAGAAGCACTACCGCGACATGCTCGACCTGGAGTTCACGATCCAGGAGGGCAAGCTCTACATGCTGCAGACCCGCGTCGGCAAGCGCACCGGGATCGCCGCCGTCAAGATTGCGGTCGACATGGTGAAGGAAGGCGCCATTTCCAAGGAGGAAGCTGTTCAACGCGTGGGACCGGATCAGCTGGCGCAGTATATGTATCCCATTTTCGACATGAAGGAAGAGTCAAAGGTAAATCCGCTTGGCAAGGGCTTGCCTGCAGGCCCGGGCGCGGCGGCCGGGAAAATTGCCCTGACGCCCGATCGCGCCGTTGAAATGAAGGCCGCCGGCAGTCGGGTCGTGTTGGTCCGCCAGGAAACAAGTCCGGACGATATTCACGGCATGAATGCGGCCGGCGGCTTCTTGACCGCCCGTGGCGGCATGACGTCCCATGCCGCGGTCGTCGCGCGCCAGATGGGCAAGGTCTGCGTGGCCGGGTGTGAGTCGGTGGAAGTGCTCGACAGTCAAACTGTGAAGATCGGGGCGAAAACATTCCGAGAAGGCGACTATCTCTCCATCAACGGCTCCACTGGGAACGTATATGAAGGAGATATCCCGGTCGTTGATTCCGAGATCATTCAAGTGATCCAAGGCAAGTTGGATCCCAAGAAATCCGATAAATATCAGCGCTTCGCCACGATCCTCTCCTGGGCCGACAGCATGCGCCGCTTGCGCGTGCGGGCCAACGCGGATGTGCCGGAACAGGCGAAGATTGCCCGCGGCTTCGGAGCGGAAGGAATCGGATTATGCCGGACCGAGCACATGTTCTTTGCGGAAGACCGGATTCCCATCATGCAGAAAATGATTCTGGCGCGGACCACCGAGGAGCGTGAAAAGTATCTCGATCAATTGCTGCCGCTTCAAAAACAGGACTTCATCGGCCTGTATCGGGAGATGGAAGGTTTTCCGGTCACGATTCGGTTGCTCGACCCACCGCTTCATGAGTTCCTCCCGAAGCGTGAAGAACTGATGGTGGAAATTGCTCAGCTGGAGCTGACCGGTAAGGACGCCGCGAAGCTCGAGGAAAACCGCCGGCTTTTGGCTCGTGTGGAGGAGTTGCACGAATTCAATCCCATGTTGGGTTTGCGAGGCTGCCGCCTTGGCATTACGATGCCGGAGATTACGCGCATGCAGGCGCGGGCCGTGATTGAAGCGGCCTGCGAACTGGCCAAGGAAGGAAAGAAAATTGTGCCCGAAATTATGATTCCTTTGGTGGGAATGGTTTCCGAAATGAAAAGCCAAAAAGATCTCGTTCGCGAGGTCGCCCAGGAGACGATGAAGCGATACAACGTCAAACTGTCCTACCTGGTCGGGACTATGATCGAGTTGCCTCGGGCCGCTGTGACAGCTGATCGGATCGCTGAAGAGGCTGAGTTTTTCTCGTTCGGTACGAACGATCTGACCCAAACGACCTTCGGATTCTCACGCGACGACGCAGCCAAGTTTATCGATCACTATAAGACCGCGAACCTCATGGAGTCTGATCCCTTCGCGGTGCTGGACCGTGAGGGTGTCGGCTGTCTCATGAGTCAGGCCATTGCGGGTGGGCGCAAGACGCGCGCCGGCATCAAGCTTGGCATCTGCGGTGAACACGGCGGGGATCCCAGTTCCGTCGAATTCTGCCACCAGCTGGGATTGGATTATGTCAGTTGCTCACCGTATCGTGTCGCCATCGCGCGGCTTGCGGCAGCGCACGCCGCGTTGGCTGAGGCGGATGCTCGCAAAGCCGCAAAGGCGACCCTGCGGAAGGCGACGGGCGGAAGGCGGTCGACCACGAGGCGTAAGAAGCGGTAGTTGACCGACAGGTTCTATGAAGGGGCCTCCCACCACGGCTTCTGGTCTTCATAACGATCGGCGTCCTGACCGGACTGTTGCTCTCCCGATCTCCCGTACCGTGACGATGCCTCGTGGATAATGCGGGCTAGCCACGCTCAGGATCTTCATTACATGAGATTTGCGCTCGCCCTGGCGGCCAACGGCAGAGGTACGGCGAGCCCCAATCCGATGGTCGGAGCCGTCGTCGTGAACCACGGACGGATCGTCGGCAAGGGTTATCATCTCCGGCCCGGTCTTCCCCACGCAGAAAATCTCGCGCTGAAAGCGGCGGGGCCTCAGGCCCGTGGCGGCACCCTCTTCGTGACGCTCGAACCCTGCTGTCATCTCGGTAAACGGACGCCTCCCTGTGTGCCTGCCGTCATATGGGCGGGGGTAACACGCGTAGTGATTGCTCAGCGCGATCCCAATCCCCTGGTGAACGGTAAAGCCGTTCAGGCGCTTCGGCGCGCCGGAGTATCCGTCACGGTCGGTGTGGGAAAGTCGGAGGCGATGGAGTTGAACCGTGCGTATAATCATTACATGCGCACGAGGCGTCCCTATGTGCTCCTCAAAGCCGGGATGACACTCGACGGACAGATTGCCACGGCTTCCGGCGAGGCGAAGTGGATTACGAGCGTGGCGTCGCGAAGCGACGTCCACCGCCTTCGCTCAGAAGTCGATGCGGTGTTGGTCGGAATCGGGACTGTTGTGATCGACGACCCATCGCTGACCGCCCGGATCGGCCCGCGCTTCAAGAAATTGGCGCCGGAGCAACCACTGCGCATCGTCGCCGACAGTCGTCTTCGGATTCCCTTCAAGGCGAAGATTCTCAAGCGGCAGCATGCTGCCAAGACACTCATTGCCACCACTCGCAGTGCTCCTGCATCAGCCAGGCGCGCCCTCACCCAGCTCGGGGTAGAAGTTCTCGTCCTGCCAAGTCTTCGAGGACGTGTCTCTCTGCCGGCCTTGATTAAGGAACTGGGAAGGCGGGGAGTGACGTCGTTGCTCGTGGAGGGCGGCAGTGACATCAATGCGGCCATGTTGCAAGCCAAGCTGGTCCAGCACCTTCGCCTGTACATGGCGCCTGCGCTGCTTGGCGGCAGCAACGCCAAGGGTGTGATCGGGGGGAAAAGTCCAGCTCGTCTCGCCGAGACCTTGAAGCTCAAGGGTGTGCGCACCGGATGGCTCGGCGGCGATATTGTGATTGAAGGTGATCTATGAGTCCATGGCTTGCCGCCGTTGGCGTTCTTACCCTGGCTGTCGGCTTGGAAACAAGCTTGACGCCGGCTCGAGTGGATCCGCCGCAAAGCCTCTCTTCACTTGTCTTTCAATATCTTGATTCAGCTGACAGTACAGAGGCTGAACGGCTCTTGGAGGTGTTGCTCAACCATCCTGACACCTCTGTCGAACGCATAACCCGGATCATTGAAACCGAACGCCCCTATGACGCCGAGCCGATCGGAACGGTCGCCAACGAAGGGGTGCGAGTCGAGGGCCAAACCTACGCGGTTGCGCTGTCCATTCCGTTGACATATCGCTCCGCGAATGGCTATGCCCTCGTCGTGTGCCTGCACGGCGCAGGATTTACCGGCGACGCCTATCTGGAGCGTTGGCAGGCACGGCTTGGTGAAGATTATCTCTTGGCTTGTCCGACCTACCCAAGCGGAGCCTGGTTTACCCGGCGTGCAGAGGAAGTCGTGTTGGCCACGATCGAGCACGTCCGCCGGCATTATCATGTCGACCCCGATCGCATTTTTCTTACAGGTATGTCGAATGGCGGGATTGGAGCCTGGCTCATTGGCATGCACCATGCGCCACTCTTCGCCGGTGTTGCGCCGATGGCCGGCGGGCTGGATGATGTGCTCATGCCGTTCCTTGCCAATCTGCGCAATACCCCCATCTACATGATTCATGGGGCAAAAGATCAGGTCATGCCAGTGTCATTGAGCCGGTCGATCTCCCGCGAACTCACGACGTTGGGCTACTCACATGTCTACAGGGAACACGAGGGAGAGCATCCGGTCGCGGGCGGTCACTATTTTCCCAGAGAAGAGTTGCCGGCGTTGAGGACATGGTTGGACCGTCAACGCCGCGACCCTGCGCCCACGAAATTGGCGCTCGTGCGCGAAGCCAGCCGGTTCCAACCTTTCAGCTGGGTGCGCGTCGACGCCACCGATGTGATCGCGGCATTTTCGGATGACCTGATCGACAAGCGCGACCAACGAATTAAACAACGCGAATATGCAAGACTTGATGCGGCCATCGTAGAGCCGAATC